>JAEZFY010000209.1 GCA_023417265.1 Actinomycetes bacterium
AGCGAGCGCGCCGCCCAGATCGCCACCGCTGCCGGGGGATGGGCCACGGACGGGCGCACCGGCACGCTCCACGTGCGCCGGGTCGCCCGGGCCGGGAACACGCTCCACGCCCCACCGGACGGCTACACGTTCCCGATGGTGTACGCCGCATTCACCCCCGAAACGGCTGGCTGGCTGCTCGGCTTCGAGGTCGCCGCCGCGGCCGCCGAGGCGACCCACCCGGCCGGGGTCGTCCTCAACGCCGCCACCGCCGCGCTGGTCGGCGCCGAGCAGGGCGACACGATCGAGGTCGAGACGCGGCTCGGCACCCTGGCGACGCTGACCGTTACCGCGGTCGTCCCCGAAGCATGGCTCGGCGGTACCGAGCTGGTGCTGACCACCCCACTCGCCGACCGGCTCGGCGAAACCCGCTCGACGCGTTCGATCATCTGGGGCTTCACCGACCGGGCCCGCCTCGATGCGGCCGTCACGGCAAGCGGGATCGAGCGCCGCGCCGACACCGAAGTCGCCCGCAGCTGGGACCCACCCGACCCCGACTCGGTACTCAACACGCTCGACATCAAGCGCCAGCTCGGCACACCCTGGTACCAGGTGACCGACGGCGGCAACGGCGTCACGATGCATCCCGCCTGGCGGGCCGCCAACCTGCCCGCCACGCGCGAGCTGCTCAACGAACAGATCCCGATCCGGGCGCGCTGCCACCTGCGGATCGTCGCCGACCTGCGGGCGGCCCTCGCGGCGGTCGCCGCGGCCGGCCTGGGTGGGGCGATCGACGTCGACAACGCCAACACCTACGGCGGTTGCTACACCCCGCGCTTCGCCCGCGAGAGCTGGAACCTGTCGCGGCACTCGTACGGGTTGGCGCTCGACACGAACACCGCCGAGAACTGCGCCGGCTGCGCGCCGCCGATGAACTGCGACGTGGTGCGCATCTTCCGCCGCCACAACTTCGCGTGGGGCGGCAACTTCAACCGCCCCGACGGCATGCATTTCGAATGGGTGGGCGAGCGCCGCGACCAACGCGACTATCCCTCCACGTACTGCCCCAACGTCATCACCACGGCCGCCAAGCCGGAAACCGGGGCACCCGCCGAGATCGGTCGCCGGGCGCTCGACCTCGGCCTCGAACCGTGAGCGCGGCGGCCGCCCGTACACTGAGTCCGTGACGCTCCGATTCCTGATCATCGGCGGCGGGCCGGCGGGCAACCAGGCCGCCACCTACGCCGCTCGGCTGGGCGCCAAGGTGACCGTCGTCGAGCGCGACGTGATCGGCGGCGCGGCCCACCTGTGGGACTGCATCCCGTCGAAGACGATGATCGCCACCGGGGGCGCGATCAGCTTCACCGGACGCCTGCAGGGAATGGGCCTCGAACATCGTGACGCCGAAGTCGACGTCGACGCCCTCACCGAGCGCGTCGAGAGCATCAAGGCGCGCCTGCTCCACGACGCGACCCAACTTCTCGAGAGTCAGCGGGTGCGCATCGTTCACGGCTCGGCACGGTTCACCGGCCCGCACACCGCCGTGGTCGACAGCGTCGACGGCACCGAGACGATCGAGTTCGACGCGGCCCTGATCGCCACCGGTACGCGTCCCCGGATCCCCGACTGGTGCACGCCCGACGGCGACCGGATCCTCGTCACCCGCGACTGCTACCCCCCGAAGGCGTTCCCGGAGTCGGTGACCATCATCGGCTCGGGCGTCACCGGCGTCGAGTTCGTGCACATGTTCGCCTCGCTCGGGGCCCAGGTGAACCTCGTCGTCAGCCGCCAGCACGTGCTGCCCGGCAAGGACCCGGAGGCCGCGGCGATCCTCGAGGACGACTTCGTCGCCCGCGGTGTGAAACTGCTCAAGGGCGCCCGGGCGATCGGCATCGACCGCGACGAAGCGTCCGGCGACGTGATCGTGCGCTGCGACGACGGGCGTTCGGTGCGCTCCACACATGCCGTGTTGGCGATCGGATCGGTTCCCAACACCGAGCACCTCGGGCTCGACGCGGCCGGCGTGCACGTCAACGAGTGGGGCTACGTCGACATCAACCACCATTGCGTCACCAACCAGCCACACATCTACGCGGCCGGCGACGTGTCGGGCAAGCTGCCGCTGTCGTCGGTGGCATCGATCCAGGGCCGCAAGGTGGCCGAGCACGTGATGGGGCTGCACACGATCGAGCACCGCCACCTCGACTACGACAAGGCCGCCTCGGCGATCTTCACCGAGCCCGAGATCGCCGACGTCGGCCTGGCCGAGGCCGAGGCGTTCGCGATGGGCCGCAAGATCCGCGTCACCAAGGTGCCGTTCTCGACCACCGCCAAGGCGCTGATCAACAACGACCCGCGCGGGTTCGTGAAGATCATCTCCGACCCGGCCACCGGCGAGGTGCTCGGCGGCTCGATCGTCGGCAGCCACGCCGCCGAGCTGATCTCGGTGATCGCCCTGGCGGTCACCGCCAACTTGCGCGTCACCGACATCATGGAGAGCCTGCTCGTGCACCCGGCCCTCAGCGAAGCCCTCGCCGAAGCCGCCGAATAGCCGCTCCGACGAGCACCCCCGCGGCCGGGCTCAGCCGGCGACGACGTGGAGCACGGGTCCGTCGTGCACGAGCACGAACGTCTCGCCGCCGGGCCCGCGCCGCACGGCGGTCACCGGGCCGAGCTCGCGCGCCAGCTCGATCGTGCGGCCGCTCGCCGCGTCGAGGCCCCACAGCGTGCCGGCGCAATAGTCGGAGAACAGGTACCAGCCGGCGAGCGCCGGCACGCCGCCACGGTGTACGGCCCCGCCCGAGATCGAACAGCCGTCGCCATGGCCGTAGGTGAGGATCGGCATGACCGCGCCGGGTGCGTCGACGTCGGCGTTGAACGGCTCGCTGCCCTCGTAGGCGCTCCAACCGAAGTTGGCCCCGGCCCCCGCGGTCGGCCCGGCAGCCGTCACGCGGTTCACCTCTTCGTACTGGTTCTGGCCGACGTCGGCGCTCCACAGGTCGCCGGTGGGCGGGTCGAAGTCGAACCGCCACGGGTTGCGCAACCCGAGCGACCACACCTCCGGCGCAGCCTCGGCGCCGTCGGCGAACGGGTTGTCGGCCGGGATGCCGTACGGGTCGCCGCCGCGCGGGTCGATTCGGAGCAGCTTGCCGAGCAGGTCGAACGGGTCGCTTGCCCGCCGCTCGGGGTCGCCGCCCGAGCCGCCGTCGCCGGTGCCGACGAACAGGTAGCCGTCGGGACCGAACACGAGGCCGCCACCGTTGTGGTTCGGGTAGGGCTGGTCGATCCTGAGGACCACCCGCCCGGTGGCCGGGTCGAACGTGCCGTCGGCGGCGACCGCGTACTCGGCCACGACCGTCGCCCCGTCGTCGCCCGAGGTGTAGTTGACGTAGGCGAACGGCTGGGAGGGGTGGAACGCGAGGCCGAGCAGGCCGCGCTCGCCGCCGGCGTCGGTGAGGTCGCGGACGTCGAGTACCGGGCGGCTGGCTCCGCTGACGATGTCGATGGCGACGATCGTCCCACCCTGCTGGACGACGTAGGCCGTCGGGTCGCCGGGCCGTACCGCCAGGTCGACCGGCTGGTCGAGCTCGGCGACCGGAGCGACGGCGACGGCGGGCACGACGTCGGGATCGGGCGTCGCCGCCTCCGTGGTCGGTGGCGGCGTGGCGGGAGCCGTCGGTGCGGCGCCCGGCGGAGAGG
>JAEZFY010000285.1 GCA_023417265.1 Actinomycetes bacterium
CCGGCCGCCGCGCCGCCCCCGCCGCCCACGGCGGGGCCTCCGGGTCACCGCGGTGGAGGCCGCGATGACCGAACTCACCACCCAGGCTGCCCTGCCGCCTTGGAGGCCTGCTCGATCGCCGCTTGCATGTTGGCGGCGGTCTGCTCGGGCGTGGTCTCGCCGTTGAGCAGCTTGCCCATCTCCACGGGGAACGCTCCGAAGCCGGGGACCCGTGACAGCAGCGCCGTCTGGGCGCCCTCGAAGGCCTTCTCGAACGACTCCTGCAGTTCGGTCCGCCCGGTCGGCTGCGGGTAGCCCTCGATCATCGGCACGCCGTTGCTGTCTTCGAGCAGCTGCCCGTAGCCGTCGCCGGTGGCGTACTCGATGAACGCGAGCGCCGCTGCCTCCTTGGCCGCGTTGCCGGTCTTCGGGGCGTAGAACGTGCCGAGTGGCCCGGGGATGTACATCCCGACCGGCGACGACGACGCCACGGTGACGAAGCCGACCGTGTCGGAGAGCAACTGGTGGTCCTCCCCCGCCGCGGCGAGCAGCTGCGGGTACACGTCGGAGTGCAGGGCAGTCATCGCCGACTCGCCGGCGTACACGCTGGCGAGCGCCTTTTCGAAGGTGCCGGTCGAGTAGTCGTCGTTGAAGCAGCCCTCGTCGCGCAGATCGACGTAGGCGTGGAGCGCCTCGAGGAACGGGCCGCCTTCGTCGGTCAGCTTGGCCTGGTTCGTGGCGATCTGGTTGCTGTACTCGCCGCCGATGTCGAGGTCGGCGATGTACTGCGACGCCAGCAACTGGGTCGGCCACAGGCTCGCGCCCGACTCGTAGATCGGGGCGATGCCGGTGCCGTCGAGCGCCTCACAGATCTCCATCAGGTCGGCGAAGCTCTGCGGCGGCTCGGCTCCCGCGGTTTCGAGCGCGGCCTTGTTGTAGAAGATCGCGAAGATCGAGGGAAACCCGGTGATCGCGGCGTAGACGCGGCCCTCGTACGAGCCACTGTTGTCGTAGAGGTTGCCCGACTTGGCGACGAAGTCCATGTCGGTGAGGTCCTGCATGGTTTGCGCCGGGTTGAGCGCCAACATCGGCTGGAAGTCGGGGTGGTACTCGAGCACGTCGGGCCGGTCGCCGGTGCCCCACTTGGTGGTGATCGTGCTCTGGAAGGCGTCGGCCGGGATGTCGACCAGTTCGATCTCGATACCGGTGGCCGCCGTGAAATTCTTGTACAGGTTCAACACCGCCGGCGAGTCGGCGGTGTTGTGCCAGATCGTGATCGAGTCGGCGAGCTCGGGGCCGTCACCCTGCGGTGCCGTGCCGCTGTCGGGCGCTTGCGAGCTCGGCGCGCCGGCGGTGGCCGGCGCGCCTGGGGCATCTGCGTCGTCGTCGTCGCCACCGCAGGCGGTGACGGACGTGGCGAGCAGCGCGACGAGAACGGCTGCGCGGACCGGCTTCAGTTGCATTCGGAATCCCCCTCGGATGAGACGCTCGCTCACGAGCGATACGCTGATACGACTTATGTAGTCGAACAATGCACAAGTTGTCAACTCTCGATGTAAGTTTCCCTCTTCGCCGACAAATGTACGAGCTATCGTCACGTCAGCGGTAGAAGAAGGGTCAGATGCAGCCGAAGTCACCGACGATCGCCACCGGTACGCCCGGCGACCTGCTGCGCTTGATCCGTTCCGGCACGGCGACGACGCGCGCCGAGCTGGCCACCGTCACGGGCTTGGCACGCTCCACGATCGCCCAGCGGATCGACAGCCTCGCCGCTCAGGGCTGGATCAAGGACGCCGGCGAAGCCCCATCGACCGGCGGTCGGCCGCCCACGGTGCTCGGCTTCAACGAGCAGGCGGGCACCGTGCTGGTCGCCGACATCGGCGCCACCCACTCGCGGGTTGCCGTCGCCAACCTGGCCGGCGAGATCATCGCCGAGACCACCCACGACCTCGAGATCGCAGCCGGCCCCGAAGCGGTGCTCGGATGGGTCACCGAAGCGTTCCGGGAGCTGCACGACGGCACGGGCCGGCCGCCCACCGACGTCGTCGGCGTCGGTATCGGCTTGCCCCTGCGCGTCGAGTTCACCGAGGGTCGCTCGGTGAGCCCCCCCATCACACCCGGTTGGGACGGCTACGACGTCCGCGGCTACTTCGTCGACCGCTTCCACGTGCCCGTGCTCGTCGACAACGACGTCAACATCATGGCGCTCGGCGAGCACTGGGTGACGCAGGCCGAGATCGCCGACTTCGTGTTCGTCAAGGTCGGCACGGGCATCGGCGCCGGGCTCGTCCTCGGCGGGCGGATCCACCGTGGCGCGCAGGGCACGGCCGGCGACCTCGGCCACATCCCGGTGGGCGACTACAACACGGTCTGCAGTTGCGGCAACCTCGGATGCCTCGAGTCGGTGGCCGGCGGGGCGGCGCTCGCCCGCGCGCTGGCGGCGACCGGCAAACCCACCCCGGACGCCCGCGGCGTGATGGAACTCGTCCGGCGCGGTGACCCCGAAGCAGGTCAGGCAGTGCGCGAAGCCGGACGACTGCTCGGTCGGGTGCTCGCGGCGGCGGTCACGCTCCTCAACCCGGCGATGATCATGATCGGCGGCGACATCGCCCAGGGCGGCGATCAACTCCTCGCCGGCGTGCGCGAAGTCGTGTTCGGGCGCTCGACGGCACGGGCGACGACCGGGCTCGTGATCGCCCCCTCCACGCTCGGCGATCGGGCGGGTGTGGTCGGGGC
>JAEZFY010000288.1 GCA_023417265.1 Actinomycetes bacterium
CTGGGAGATGTGTATTAGAGTCAGGCGCCGCGACGCGGCGGCAGGGGCGGCGGTGGCGGCAGCGGGAGCCGGGCCCGCGGCGACGTGCATCGTCGGGGCGGTGATCTCGGCGGCGATGCCGGCGTCACGCTGGATCGTGCGGATGTCGCGCTCGCTGCCGGCCTCGACGAGCGAGACGACGACACCGGACGCGCCGGCCCGGGCGGTGCGCCCGGAACGGTGCACGTAGGTGGCGCCGTCGGCCGGTGGGTCGTAGTGCACGACCGCGGCGACGTCGTCGACGTGGATGCCGCGGGCGGCGACGTCGGTGGCGACGAGCACGGTGACCTCACCGCTCGAGAACGCCTGGAGCGCCTTGTCGCGCTGGGGCTGGCTGCGGCCGCCGTGGATCGGGGCGGCGCTGATGCCGAACCGGCCGAGGTGCTTGGCGACGCGGTCGGCGCCGTGGCGCGTGCGTGTGAACACCATCGTCGAGCCGAGTTGGCGGGCCACTTCGGCGGTCGTCGCTCCGCGAGCGTCGCGGTCGACCGACCAGAACAGGTGCGTGCACGCCGACATGTCGGGGCTCTCGGGCCCGACCTCGTGACGCACCGCGTCACGCTGCATCTCGGCGGCGAGCTTGGTGACCGCCCCGTCGAGGGTGGCCGTGAACAGCAGCACCTGACGGTCGGCGTTGGTCTGCCCGAGGATCCGGCGGACGGCGGGCAGGAAGCCCATGTCGGCCATCCGGTCGGCCTCGTCGACGACGACCTGGCGGACGTCGCCGAGCGCGACTGCACCCATCGAGATCAGGTCCTCGAGCCGGCCGGGGCAGGCCACGACCAGCTCGGCGCCGGCAGCGAGCGCCTTGCGCTGCGGGCCGAACCCGACGCCGCCGTAGATCGACGTGGTCGCGTGGCCGCGGTCGCGCACGAGCGGGTCGAGCGCAGTGGCAATCTGCTGGGCGAGCTCGCGCGTCGGCACCAGCACGAGCGCGGTGGGGCGGTGTGCCCGGGCCGGCTGCAGGTTGGCGACGAGCGGGAGGCCGAAGGCGATCGTCTTGCCAGAGCCGGTGGGGGCGCGGCCGATCACGTCGCGCCCGGCGAGGGCGTCGGGGATCACGGCGTGCTGGATGGGGGAGGGCTCGGTGATGCCGCGTTCGGCGAGGCGCGCGGCGAGCTCCGGGGACACGCCGAGCGCGGCGAACCCGTCGAGGGGGAGGGTGGACATGTTCTGACTTCCTGTTCGGTCGATCAGCAGAAGCAACCGAGGAACGGAAGGACTGCCCGCAGTGGCTGGGGGTAGCCACCGATCCGGCCACGCTACCGGCGAATCAGAGGAACTCGCTGATGGCGTGGATCGCCAGCCCGGCGAGCCCGCCGACGACGGTGCCGTTGATGCGGATGAACTGCAGGTCGCGGCCGACCTGCAGTTCGAGCTTGTCGGCGGTCTCGCGCCCGTCCCAGCGAGCGACGGTGGTGCTGATCAGGTGGCTGACTTCGCTGCGGTAGTTGTCGACGATGTAGCCGACACCGCGCTGGAGCCAGCTGTCGACTTTGGCGCGCAGGTCGGGCTCGTGGACGAGCCGCTCGCCGAGCCGCTGGTAGCTGCGCATCATCCGGTAGCGCAGCTCCGACGTCGGGTCGTCGGCCATCTCGATCAGCCGCGCCTTGGTGCCGAGCCACAGCGTCTCGATCCACGCCCGCACCTCGGGGTGTTCGAGCAGTTCCTCCTTGAGGTGCTCGCCCTTGGCGAGCAGTTCCGGGTCGGCCTTGAGGCGCTCGGCGAAAGCTGCCACCCGGGTGTCGAGCGACGCCCGCAGTTCGTGTTCGGGGTCGGCGCCGACGTCGCCGAGGAAGCGGTGCACGGCGTCGTAGATCTTGGCGAAGATGCGGTCGTCGATCGGCTCGGGCACCCACCACGGCGACTCGTGGGCGAGCCGCTCGCGGAACGTCGCCTGGTTCTCGTCGAGGAACCCGGCGAGGCCCTTGAGGGTCGCGTCGAGCAGGCGTTGGTGGTGCCCGCCGGCGACGGTGAGGTCGATTGCCCGGCCGACCAAGGGAGCGATCGGGGTCTCGTCGACGCGGGCGCGGATGATTCGTTCGAGGCCGGCTTGGACCTCGTCGTCGTCGAGTACTTCGAGCGTGCCGCGCAGCGCGTCGGCGGCGACCTCGGCGGCCTTGGCGGCGTTGGCTGGTTGGCTCAGCCACGTGCCGAGCCGCATCCCGACGTTGGCTCCGGCGATCCGTTCGCCGAGCACCTCGTGGGTCAGGAAGTTGGTTTCGACGAAGTCGCCGAGGCTGGCACCGATCTGGTCCTTGCGGTTGGGGATGATCGCGGTGTGCGGGATCGGCAGCCGCAGCGGATGGCGGAACAGGGCGGTGACGGCGAACCAGTCGGCGAGCGCGCCGACCATCGCCGCCTCGGCGAACGCTTGCACGTAGCCGAGCCAGCCATCGGCACCGATCACGGTGACGACCACGTACACGATCGCGGCGGCCACGAGCAGCCCGAGCGCAACCGCCTTCATCCGCCGCAGCGACGCCTGCTTGGCAGCGTCTGCCGGGTCGGGGGTCATTGCCCAGAACGTACCTGGATCCGCCGGGCGGGCCGGCGCGGCGCGGCTAGCGTCGGCGGTGGCCCGCACGCCACGCGGCGGGCTGGGAGGGGACGCGATGGCCGGACGGTTCAGCATCGACGCGATCGACGTCGGCCCGGACGACTTACCGGGGCAGTTGCCGGCGCTCGGCCAGCTGCGGCGGGTGATCCCCGGCCCCGATCGGCCCGACTACGTGATCGCCCAACTCGACACGCCGCTGCGCCATCACACGACGCTCGACAAGCTTCGCCACGCCGGTGTCGACGTCGCCGGGGTCGACGCCGGCATCGTGCACGTCGAGCAGGACGGCACGGCCACGATCACTACCGACGTGATCGTGATGGCCGCGCGCCTGGTCGGCCAGCAGGTGCACCAGGGCATGCAGCGGTTCCCGGTCAACCTCGCCCTGGCCCTCAACGGCAGCGTGCGCTCCGGCGAGCAACTCGAGTTCAAGAACTGCCTGCCGATCGCCGTGGCGATGATCTCCGACCGTGACCCGGCCCCCGCCGGCTGAGGGGAACGACTCGGGTCCCGATGCTCGTCGAATCGCTGCTGCCGCTGGGCAAGCTCGACCCGGGCCTGCGCGAGCCCGAGACACCGCTCGACATCGCCCGGTTCGCCGAGCTGGCGGCGATTGCGGAAGCGGTCGGCCTCGACGCCGTCCTCGTCGAGGAGACGAAGGACGACCCGTACCAACTGCTCGCGCTCGGCGCCACCACCACGTCACGGATCGGGCTCGGCACGTCGGTGGCGATGGCGTTCCCGCGCAGCCCCACCGTCACGGCGATGTCGGCGTGGTCGCTGCAGAAGCTCTCCGGCGGCCGCTTCATGCTCGGGCTCGGCACGCAAGTGCGCGCCCACGTCACCCGCCGTTACGGGATCGCGTGGTCGGCCCCGGCCCCGTGGATCCGCGACTACGTCGGCGCCGTGCGGGCGGTGTGGCAGGCGTGGCAGGAGCGCGTGCCACTGCGCTACGAGAGCGAGCACTACTCGCTCGACCTGATGGTGCCGCTGTTCGACCCCGGCCCGATCGAACACCCCCACATCCCGATCCACGTCGCCGCGGTCGGCCCGCTGATGTGCGCGGCGGCGGGCCAGGTGGCCGACGGGGTGCGGCTGCACCCGGTGTGCAACGCGCGCTACATCGACGAGGTCGTCGTGCCGGCGGTGGCCGCAGGGGCCGCTCGGTCGCGCCGCGACCCGGCG
>JAEZFY010000290.1 GCA_023417265.1 Actinomycetes bacterium
GTGCCGTCGAGGTCGGGCCGTTGCCGGCGCGCCTCGGCAACCGCTTCGCCGAGCTGCTCGGCGCCGAGTGGCAGGTACGACCGGTACACCGGAAAGCACGTGAGCAGTTCGGCGACGCCGTCCTCGAGCGCTGCTGCGTCGAGTTCGAGCGGTGGCAGCTCGCGCACGATCCGCCGCACCTCAGAGCGCAAGATGCCGTCGGCGACGGCGCGCTTGGTCGTGTGGATCAGCTCACGCCAGTGCCGGGGCTCGTCAGCGTCACGGAGGCTC
This sequence comes from Actinomycetes bacterium, assembly GCA_023417265.1. Lineage (GTDB taxonomy): Bacteria > Actinomycetota > Acidimicrobiia > Acidimicrobiales > Ilumatobacteraceae > Ilumatobacter. Next base: position 271 of record JAEZFY010000290.1, read on the forward strand.
GCGTCGAGCTCGTCGAGCGGCGCCTCACCAGCCGGGTCGACGAGCACCCGCTCGATCTCGCCGAGCGCGTCGTAGCCGGTGGTGCCGTCGGCCGCCCACGACGACGGGAGCCGTTCGCCGGGGTGCAAGATCTTCTCGACGACGACGTACCGCCGGCCGATCGCGGCGGCGAGGTCGTCGAGGTAGCCGGCTGGGTCGACGAGCCCGTCCGGATGGTCGACGCGGAGACCGTCGACGAGGCCCGCGTTCACCCAACGCACGATCTCGGCGTGCGACTCGGCGAACACCCACGGCACCTCAACGCGGATCGCGGCGAGCGTGTTCACGGCGAAGAACCGCCGGTAGTTGAGCTCGGCGTCGGCGCGCCGCCAGTTGACGAGTTCGTAGTGCTGGGCGTCGTGAACTTCGGCTGCGCTGTGGTGGCCGGGATCGGGCCCATCGGGGCGGAGCGGGAACGTCAGCTCGCCGTAGTGCAAACCGGCGCCGTCGACGGTCAGCTCGGGCGCCGGTTCGTCGCCGAGCACCGGGATCCGCAACTTGCCGTCCCCGAACGCCCAGTCGATGTCGAACGCCTCGGCGTACCGCGACGCCTGGCCGTGGGTGAGCACGTCGCGCCACCACACGCTGGTGGTGGCGTCGGCGACCCCGACGTGATTGGGGACGATGTCGACGAGCACACCCATGCCGAGGTTGCGTGCGGCGGCCGACGCGGCGAACAGCGCATCCGCGCCGCCGCGGGCCGCGTCGACGGCGGAGTGGTCGACGACGTCGTAGCCGTGCGCGGAGCCGGTGTGGGCGCCGAGCAGCGGCGAGAGGTACAGCCAGTCGGCGCCGAGCGCCGACACGTAGTCGGCGGTGGCGGCGACGTCGTGGAGGTCGAACTCGGCGGTGACCTGGAACCGGTACGTGGATATCGGTGCGCTCATGGAGCGTCCGGTCCGCCGGGCGGGCTCGCAGCGGTGCCGGTGGCGGCCACCGAGGCGGCGGCGGACATCTCCGGTGCGGCGTCCGGCTCGGCGGTTGCTTCGCGCAACACGAGCAGTGCCCGGGCGCTCACCGGCAGCGGCGCGCAGGCGTCGAGGACCTGCCCGGAGAGCTCGCCCGAGGTGTCGACGACGACCTCCCAGCGGCCGGCGAACTCCTCGCTCGGCAGCCGGCAGTCGACCGCTTCCTCGTGGGCGTTGAACCACAAGAGGAAGTCGACGTCGGTGACGTCGCGCCCGCGGGCGTCGCGTTCCCGGATGCCGTTGCCGTTGAGGAACACGCCGACCACCCGGCCGAACGGTTCGTCCCACTGCTCGGGGCTCATCTCCACGCCGTCGGTGCCCAACCACACGATGTCGGCGAGCGGCTCGCCCTCCGCGCGCGGCACCGGCCGCCCGTCGAAGAAGCGCCCGCGGCGGAACGTCGGGTGCTGCTTGCGCAAGCGCGACACGGCGGCGACGAACTCGATCAGCGGCTCATCGGCGGCGTCCCAGTGCATCCACGACAGCTCGGAGTCCTGGGCGTACACGTTGTTGTTACCGGACTGCGTGCGGCCCAACTCGTCGCCGTGGAGGATCATCGGCACGCCCTGCGAGAGCAGCAGCGTGGCCAGGAAGTTGCGTTGCTGGCGGGCCCGTAGCGAGCGCACGGCGGGATCGTCGGTGGGCCCCTCGACGCCGCAGTTCCACGAGCGGTTGTGCGACTCGCCGTCCTGGTTGTCCTCGCCGTTGGCGTCGTTGTGCTTCTCGTTGTACGAGACGAGGTCGGCGAGTGTGAACCAGTCGTGGGCGGTGACGAAGTTGATCGAGGCGACCGGTCGCCGGCCGCTGCCCTCGTAGAGGTCGGCCGAGCCGGTGAGGCGGGCAGCGAACTCGCCGAGCGTCGCCGGCTCGCCGCGCCAGAAGTCGCGCACCGTGTCGCGGAACTTGCCGTTCCATTCCGTCCACTGCGGCGGGAAGTTGCCGACCTGGTAGCCGCCCGGGCCGACGTCCCAGGGTTCGGCGATCAGCTTCACCTGTGACACCACCGGATCCTGCTGGACGAGCTCGAAGAACGTCGCCAACCGGTCGACGTCGTAGAACTCGCGCGCCAGCGCCGCGGCGAGGTCGAAGCGGAACCCGTCGACGTGCATCTCGAGCACCCAGTAGCGCAGCGAGTCCATGATCAGTTGGAGCGCGTGCGGGTGACGCACGTTGAGCGTGTTCCCGGTGCCCGTGTAGTCCATGTAGAAGCTCGGGTCGTCGTCGACGAGCCGGTAGTACGCCTGGTTGTCGATGCCGCGCATGCTCAGCGTCGGGCCGAGGTGGTTGCCCTCCGCGGTGTGGTTGTAGACGACGTCGAGGATCACCTCGATGCCGGCCGCGTGCAGGTCGCGCACCATCGCCTTGAACTCCTGCACCTGCTGGCCACGGTCGCCGGTCGCCGCGTAGCCGTTGTGCGGAGCCAGGAAACCGATCGTGTTGTAACCCCAGTAGTTGCGCAAGCCGCGGTCGACGAGCACGCCGTCGTGAACGAACTGGTGCACCGGCATCAGTTCGATCGCCGTGACGCCGATCCGTTGGAGGTGCTCGATCACCGCCGGGTGGGCGACACCGGCGTACGTGCCGCGTTGGTCGGTGGGCACGTCGGGATGGAGGTTGGTCAAACCCTTGACGTGTGCTTCGTAGATCACCGATTCGGCGTAGGGCACACGCAACGGACGGTCCCCGGCCCAGTCGAAGAACGGGTTGACGACCACCGCCTTCATCGCGTGCGGGCCGGAGTCGGCGTCGTTGCGGCTGTCGGGGTCGCCGAACTGGTAGCCGAACAGGGACGGGTCCCAGTCGTACTCGCCGGCGGTCGCCTTGGCGTACGGGTCGAGCAGCAGCTTCGACGGATTGGCGCGCTTACCGCTGGCCGGGTCGTACTCGCCGTGAACGCGGTAGCCGTAGCGCTGCCCGGGCTGGATCCGCGGCAGGTAGGCGTGCCACACGTAGGCGTGTGACTCGAGCATCGGCACGCAGGTCTCGTGATCGTCGTCGTCGAACAAGCACAGGTCGACGCGCTCGGCGGCTTCGGTGAACAGGGCGAAGTTGGTTCCGCTCCCATCGAACGTCGCGCCGAGCGGATAGGACGAACCGGGCCACGTCTCGAACGCGCTGTCGGGCGCGTTCGATTCGGTGTGATCGGCCGGGGCGTCGGCGGGGGTGTCGCTGCCCTGGGGCATGGGGTTCCTCTCTCCGGCGTCAGGTCGCCGGAGCTGGTGGGGTGGGGGTGAACTCGCCCGCACCGACCGCCGGTGCGAGCACCACGGCGCCGAGCGGCGGGAGGGTCAGGACGAGCGAGCGCGTCGAGCCGTGCGAATCGACGGGCACCGTGTCGACGTGGCCGTAGTTGCCGACGCCGGTGCCGCCGTACAACTCGGCGTCGGTGTTGAGCAGCTCGTCCCATGTGCCGTCGGCTGGGACACCGAGCCGGTAGTTGTGACGCGGCACCGGTGTGGCGTTGACGACGACAAGCACGGGGCGGGCGGCGCCGGCGGGGTCGAAGCGCAGGTAGGCGTACACGCTCTGGTCGGCGTCCGCACCTTCCACCCAGCGCATCCCGTTGGCGTCGCAGTCACCGCGGTGCAACGCCGGCTCGGTGGCGTACAGACGGTTGAGGTCGGCGACGAGGCGGCGCACCCCGGCATGGCCGGGCGCGTCGTGGAGGCCCCAGTCGAGCGTGCCTTCGTGGGCCCACTCGGCACGGGTGGCCAACTCGCCTCCCATGAAGAGCAATTTCTTACCGGGCTGCGACCACTGCATCGCGTACAGCAGCCGCAGGTTGGCGAACTGCTGCCACTCGTCGCCGGGCATCTTGTTGAGGAGCGAGCCCTTGCCGTGGACGACCTCGTCGTGGCTGAGCGGGAGCACGAAGTGCTCGGACGCCGCGTACACCGAGCGGAACGTCACCTCACCGTGGTGCCACTTGCGGAACACCGGCTCGGTTTGGAGGTACTGGAGCGTGTCGTGCATCCAGCCCATGTCCCACTTGTACCCGAACCCCAGGCCGCCGATGTACGTGGGCCGGCTGACCATCGGCCACGCCGTCGACTCCTCGGCGAACGTGGCGACATCGGGGAACTCGCCGTAGACCGCTTCGTTGAGCTGGCGCAGGAACAAGATCGCGTCGAGGTTCTCGCGGCCGCCGAGCTCGTTCGGAATCCATTCGCCGGCGTTGCGCGAGTAGTCCAGATAGAGCATCGAGGCGACGGCGTCGACGCGCAAACCGTCGACGTGATATCGATCGAGCCAGCAGATCGCGCTCGAGATCAGAAAGCTGCGCACTTCGTTGCGGCCGTAGTTGAAGATCGCCGAATGCCAGTCGGGGTGATAGCCCTGGCGCGGGTCGGCGTGCTCGAACAGGAGCGTGCCGTCGAACTCGGCCAGCCCGTGGCTGTCGGTGGGGAAGTGCGAGGGCACCCAATCGAGGATCACGCCGACACCACGCTGGTGCAGCCGGTCGATCATGCGCATCAGCTCGACCGGCCCGCCGTAGCGCGCCGAGGGGGCGAAGTATCCGGTGGTCTGGTACCCCCACGACCCGTAGAAGGGATGCTCCATGATCGGCAGTAGCTCGACGTGGGTGAACCCGTGGGCGAGGGCGTGGTCGGCAAGCGGGTCGGCGAGCTCGTCGTAGCGCGGGAAGCGCCCGCTCGATCCCACCGTGCGACCCCACGAGCCCAGGTGCACTTCGTAGATCGACACCGGCGCATCGAGGGCGACACGCGGCCCTCGCGACGCCATCCACGCGGCGTCGTCCCATTCGTAGGCGAGGTCGGCGACGATCGCGTCGATCGACGGCGCAAGGCACGTCGCCGCGGCCACCGGATCGGACTTGTCGATCCAGTCACCCCGGTGGGTCTGCAGCCGGAAGTGGTAGCGGTCGCCGACCTGCGCCCCGGGCACGACCCCGGACCAGATACCCGACACGCCGGCCGGCGTGAGCTCCGCCGAGCCGCCCGGCAGCGTGCCTTCGACGTGGGCAGCGCGGGCGTTGGGGGCCCACACGGCGAAGCGCACACCGTTGCCGAGCACGTGCGCGCCGAGCACGCCATGCAGTCGGCGGTGGGTGCCCTCACCGAACAGGTAGAGGTCGTCAGCGGCGAGCTCGGCGCCCAGTTCGCCGGTCATCGGGCGTCCGTCCGCGTCAGCGTCTCGGCCACCGCGGCGAGCGGCCACCCCACCCAGTGCGGGCGGTTGGCGAGCTCGTAACGGATCTCGTAGAGGGCCTTCTCGAGCACGAACAGGTCGAGCAGCAGCCCGACCTCGTGGCGGTCCGTCGGGATCAACCCGGCCGGGGCGATCTCGGCCAGGTACTCGTCGAGCGTGCGCCGCTGCATCGTCGCCACCCAATCGCGGCACCACGCGTCGAGGGCCGGCACGTCCGTATCGGCGACCACGCCGCGGGATGCGGCCGTGATCACCGCGCTGCGGCCGGCGTAGTCGAACGAGCGCAGCACGCCGGCGAGATCGACCAGTGGGGAGCGCTTGATCAGGCGTTCCGTCATCGAGCGGGTCGGTTCGCCCTCGAAGTCGATGAACACGACGTCGCGGCCGGTCCACAGGATCTGGCCGAGATGGAGGTCGCCGTGGATCCGGATGCGTGAGGCGGCGAGCTTGGTGGTGCGCAACCGTTCGAAGCGGGCGAGCACCTGATCGGGCGACTGGCGGAGGGCTTCGACGTGATCGGCGCCGGCCGCACCCATGCCCGCCAACGCGGCCGGAGTGGGTTTGCCGAGCGCCCGTTGGGTGGCCCGCAGCGACGCCCGCAGGCTCTGCAGGAGCGAGCGCTGGTACAGCAACGTGTACGGCTCGGGGCGGAACTCGGCCGATTCGAGCTCGGCCAGGGCGACGTGCAGTTGGGCGGTGCGCCGCCCGAGCAATCCGGCGAGCTCCCACGCAGGGGAGTGGGCGTGGTCGTCGGCGGTGTCGGTTTCGGCACGCCGGTCGATCTCGCGCGACAGGACGTCCTGGGTCCACGCCCACAGGTCGCCTTCGTTGGCCACCGCCTCGTGGATGATCATCGCCGATGCCGGCTCGGACTCACCCGGGAGGTCGACCTGCAGGGTCGCCACCACGCCCGGGACGTGCTCGAACCCGGCCCGCGTCAACCGGTCGGGGAGGTCGGCGTCGGGGTTCACGGACGGTTCGAGCCGGCGGATCAGCTTGGCGATCAGCGTTCCGTTGAGCACCGCCGAGGAGTTCGACTGCTCGCCCCCGAGGATCTGCACCTGCTCGCTGCTCGGGAGTTGCTTGGCCAGCCCGCCGCGGCGTGGAGCCCCGGCGAGCTTGCCGTGCCGGCCGGGTCGGACGCGCTTGCTGAGCGCGGCCCCGGTGAGGGCGAGGACGCCTTCGGGGACCGCCATCGCGTCGACGATCAGGCCGTCGTCGAGGCGGGCGACGATCGACCCGGGCGCGGTGTTGGCGAGCGACGTGGCGAGCTGGCCGGTGGCGTGCAGCAGACCGACCGAGTAGCGCTGGTCGACACCGTCGGCGAACGAGGCCCGGGCGATCACGAGCGCGACCTCGGGTTCGCGCGTGCTCAACGGGACGACGTCCTCGACGGCGAACTCGCGCAGCGTGCGCTCCTTGGCGGAGAACCAGCGCCGTTCGGGCAGCCACGTGGTGAGCGCCTTGGTGAGGGCCGCCGTGCGCCGCAGGGCGTCCGTCCAGCTCCCCGTCAGGTGGCGCACCGGTGGCTCGGCCCCGGGCTGGTCGCCGGCACCCTCGAGGACGAACCAGAAGAACCCGTACGGGGCCAGCGTGAGCGGGAACGATCCTTCGCCGACGCAGGCGAACTTGGTGCGCCCGAAGACCTCGACCGGCACGCACGACGTGTACTGGCGCAGGTCCAGCTCGACGTGCTGGGCGAGCCGGGAGAGGTTGGCGACGCACAGGAACGGCTGCTCGCCGTCCATCGTGCGCACGAACGCGAGGACGTGCGGATTGTCGGGGTCGAGGATGCGGATGTCGCCCCGTCCGAGCACCGGCAGGCGCTTGCGCAAGGAGATGATCTGGCGCATCCATGACAGCAGCGATGCGTTGCTCTGCGACTGGACCTCGACGTTCACCGACTCGTAGTGGAAGCCTTGCTCGGTGATGAGGGGGAGATACAGGCGGTGCGGGTTGCACGTCGAGAACCCGCCGTTGCGATCGGCCGACCACTGCATCGGGGTGCGCACGCCGTCGCGGTCGCCCAGGTAGACGTTGTCGCCCATGCCGATCTCGTCGCCGTAGTAGACGACCGGCGTGCCGGGCAGCGAGAACAGGAGCCCGTTGAGCAGCTCGACCTTACGGCGGTCGTTGCCGAGCAGCGGTGCCAGGCGCCGGCGGATGCCGAGGTTGATCCGCATCTGTGCGTCGCGGGCATAGGCCCGCAGCATCAGGTCGCGCTCCTCGTCGGTGACCATCTCCAACGTCAGCTCGTCGTGGTTGCGAAGGAAGGTCGCCCACTGAGCACCCGCCGGTGGGTCGGGGGTCTGCTCGAGGATGTCGACGATCGGCACGCGATTCTCGATCTGCACGGCCATGAACATCCGCGGCATCAGCGGAAAGTGGAAGTTCATGTGGCACTCATCGCCGTCGCCGAAGTACGCCGCCGCGTCCTCGGGCCACTGGTTCGCCTCGGCGAGCAGCATGCGGTCGTCGTAGCGCCGGTCCATGTGGGCGCGGAGACGCTTCAGGAACTCGTGCGTCTCGGGCAGGTTCTCGCAGTTCGTGCCTTCGCGCTCGTACAGGTACGGCACGGCGTCGAGGCGCAGCCCGTCGACGCCGAGGTCGAGCCAGTGGTCGAGCACCTCGAAGATCGCCCGCTCGACGGCGGGATTGTCGAAGTTGAGATCGGGCTGGTGCGAGTAGAAGCGGTGCCAGTAGTACTGCCCGGCGACCGGGTCCCACGTCCAGTTCGAGGTCTCGAAGTCCTGGAAGATGATCCGTGCGTCGGCGTACTTGGTGGGGTCGTCGCTCCACACGTAGAAGTCGCGCAATGGCGAGCCGGCCGGCGCCCGGCGGGCGCGCTGGAACCACGCGTGCTGGTCGGAGGTGTGGTTGATGACCAGCTCGGTGATCACCTTCAGATTGCGCTCGTGGGCCGCTGCGAGGAAGCGCTTGAACGACTTCATGTTGCCGTAGTCGGGATTGACGACGCCGTAGTCGGCGATGTCGTAACCGTCGTCGCGCAGCGGCGAGGGGTAGAACGGCAGCAGCCACAGGGCGGTGACACCGAGGTCGGCGAGGTAGTCGAGCTTGTTCGTGAGGCCCGTGAAATCGCCCGTACCGTCGCCGTTCGAGTCGGCGAAGGCGCGCACATGCAACTCGTAGATCACCGCGTCGCGGTACCAGTCGCGGCTCATCGGGCTGCCCCCTCGGCGTCGGTGGTTGCGTGGTCGTGCTCCGCAGCGTCGGCGAATGGGCGGACCTCGAAGATGTGGGCGTTGGCCGACCACGGGGCGAGATCGACGTAGTTGCGGTTGGCCACCCAACGGTAGGTGCCGCCGCCGAGCAGGTCGACGACGTCGTACGCGCTGCCGTACGGCAGCCCGAGGCGGGCCAGGTCGAGGTCGACGAACCCCGATTGACGCGACTCGGTGTCGACGTTGGCGACCACGACGATCGGCGCGCCGTCCCCGCCGGGATCGGTCTTCGAGAAGCACAGCAGATTGGGGTTGTCCGTCGCGTGGAACCAGATCGTGCGGAGATGCCGCAGGGCGGGCTGCGCCCGACGGATCTCGTTGAGGCGCGCGAGCAGCGGGGCCAGGCTGTGCTCGGCCGCGAGATCCCACTCGCGCAGCTGGTACTTCTCCGAATCGAGATACTCCTCGGCCCCGGCGTGCATGGGGGTCGCCTCCTGGAGCTCGTACGCGGGGCCGTAGACGCCCCAACTCGGCGAGAGCGTGGCGGCCAACACCGCCCGGCTCGTGAACATCGCCCGCCCCCCGGTCTGCAGCTGGTCGGAGAGGATGTCGGGCGTGTTCGGCCAGGCGTTCGGCCGGAAGTAATCGACCGTGCGCGTGGCCAGGTCGGTGAAGTACTCGCGCAGCTCATCGGCGGTGCGCCGCCACGTGAAGTAGGTGTACGACTGGCTGAACCCGACCTTGGCGAGCCGCTCCATCACCCGTGGACGCGTGAACGCTTCGGCGAGGAAGATCGTCTCGGGGTGCTCGCGGCGCAGCACGCCGAGCGCCCACTCCCAGAAGGGGAGTGCCTTGGTGTGCGGGTTGTCGACCCGGAACACCGTGACGCCATGGCCGATCCAGAACCGGAACACGTCCGCCAACGCCTCCCACAGGGCGGCCCAGTTGTCCGACTCGAAGTCGAGCGGGTAGATGTCCTCGTAGCGCTTGGGCGGGTTCTCGGCGAACTGGATCGAGCCGTCGGCGCGGCGCCCGAACCACTCCGGATGCTCGCTCACCCACGGGTGGTCGGGCGAGCACTGGAAGGCGATGTCGAGGGCGAGATGCATTCCCCGGCTGCGGCACTCGGCAGCGAAGAAGGCGACGTCGTCGACGCTGCCCAGCCGCGGGTCGACCGCGGTGTGCCCGCCGTTGCGACCGCCGACCGCCCACGGGCTGCCGATGTCGTCGGCCTCGGCGACGACGCTGTTGTTGCGGCCCTTGCGCTTGGTGACCCCGATCGGGTGCACCGGGGGGAGGTACACGACGTCGAAGCCCATCGCCGCGATGTGGTCGAGCCGGGTGACGGCGTCGCGCAACGTCTGGTGACCCTGCGCCGGAAGCGCCGGTGAGCGCGGGAAGAACTCGTACCACGCACCGAATCGGGCAAGTTCGGGGTCGACGTCGATCGGCACGGGGCGGGCGAGCGTCGCCTCGGGCGTGCGTGGTGCGTGCCGCCAGAACACGTCGGCCCACGAGGTGTCCTCCAGCGTCGCCGGGTCGCCGGCCCGCAGACGGGCGAGGAGATCGGCCAGCCGCCCGGCGTCGTCGTCATCCCGAGCGCCGCGGGCGTGCGCCAAAACGCCCTCGATCAGATCCGCTCCGGCGCGCAGGTCGAGTTCGACGTCGACACCTGCGGCAAGCTTCTTCGCCGTCCGCCGTCGCCACGTCTCGGCGTGGTCGACCCAGCCGACCACCGTGTACTCCCACCGGCCGAGCCGGTCGGGGACGAACGTCGCCCGGTAGCGGTCGTTGACGTCGAGGACGAGCGGCGCCTCGTTCCACGCCGCCCGGCTGCGTGCCGTCGCCACATAGCGCCAGCGCAGCGCCGCGGCGACGACCTCGTGGCCCGACACGAACACGTCGGCGACGACCGTGACGGGCTCACCGACGGTTGCCTTGGCGGCGAACGCGCCGCCGTCGACCACGGGGGCGATCAGTTCGATCGCGACCGCGGTAGGTCGATCTCGGGGGAGTGTTCGCATCAGCGCCCCGTCCCGCGTCGGACGTCCACATGCACCGCCGTCAGCTACCCGACCGGCCGCCTGCCGAAACGGCCACGCCCGGCCGGCGACCCCACCGGACCCCCTGCCGGGAGACCGCGTGGATTGCTTGTCGAGGTCGTCCGCGAGTGCCTGGCACCGCCCGTCGCGAACCTTGAGCATCTCCGCTGAGCCGGTGCCTGGCACGACCAAACCACCAGCGTGCCACACGTGCCAGGCACCGGCTCGGCGACATCAGCACGCGCTCCGACGGGC
>JAEZFY010000293.1 GCA_023417265.1 Actinomycetes bacterium
GGTCGGGGGTGGCGGGGTCGGGGATGGCGGGGTCGGGGGTGGCGAGGTCGGGGGTGGACGACGGGACGGTCTCGCGCTGGGTGTCGGCGGTCAGTTCCAAGAACAGGTCCTCGAGCCCGCTCGTGCCGGAGGGGCGCAGCTCGACGAGAGCGACGCCGGCGCGCAGGGCGTGCTCGCCGATCCAGGCCGCCTCGGCGTCGACCACCAACCCCTGACCGGACGGCGTCACGCGAGCACCGCCAGCGGTGAGGGTCCGGGCGAGGCGGGCGTTGTCGGCGGCGCACACGAACGTGCCCGCCGCGTCGAGCAACTCGGCCTTGGTACCGGCGGCCACGATCCGGCCGCACCCGATCACCACCATCTCGTCGGCGATCTGCTCGACCTCGTGGAGCAGGTGGCTCGACAACAACACGGCACCACCGCGCTCGGCGTAACCGCGCAGCAGACTGCGCATCCAGCGGATGCCGGCGGGGTCGAGCCCGTTGGCCGGTTCGTCGAGGATCAGCACCTGGGGGTCGCCCAGGAGGGCGTGGGCGATGCCCAGGCGCTGGCGCATCCCCAACGAGTAGTTGCGAACGCGCCGCCCGGACTCGGTGTCGTCGAGGCTGACCAGGGCGAGCATCTCGTCGACCCGGCCGGCGGGCAGGCCCATCGTCTGGGCCGCCAGCGTGAGCACCTCGCGTCCGGTCCGCCCGGCGTGCTGGGCCGAGGCGTCAAGCAGGACGCCGACGTGGCGGCCCGGGTTGGGGATGTCCTGGAACCGGTGCCCGCCGATCGCCGCCGTGCCCTGGTCGGCGCGGGTCAGGCCGACCAGGATCCGCATCGTGGTGGTCTTGCCGGCGCCGTTCGGGCCGAGGAAGCCGGTGACCTGGCCGGCCCGGGCGACGAAGCTCACGTCGTCGACGGCCCGGAACCCGCCGTACGTCTTGGACAGTCCTGCGACCTCGATCATGGCCCCGAGCCTGGCGTCCTGCGGCGGCGGGCGACACCGCGCCGGAGGCGGTATCGCGCCGACCAAAGTCGGTATGTCGATCGACTCCGGCACGGTCCCGCCAGCCACCCTCGGTTCCTACGATGGCGGGGTGGCCGAGTCAGCACACGATGGGCTGGCGATGCCGGATGCGTTCCAACCGCCGCTGTCGCGGTGGGGGCACACCTGGCGCTTCGCACTCGCGGCAGCGCTGTCGATCGCCGTAGCCGGCGATTCGTATCCGGAGTTCTGGGACGTCAGCCGCTGGCGGATCCCGCTCGACGTGGCGCTCGGCGTGGCGGCGTTCGTGCTGGCGGCTGTACGGCGCACGCGCCCGGTCGCGATCGCAGTCGCCACGCTGCTGTTGGCGACGTTCGCGACGGCCGCCGCCGGGCCGGCGCTGTTGGCCACCGTGTCGTTGGCCACGCGTCGGAGGATCCCCGAGATCGTCGCGCTCGGCGTGCTCAACGTGGTCTCGTCGGCCATCTACTACCTGATCACGCCGACCGTGACGGCCGAGCCGGCGTGGGTGTCGCTCGTGACGAGCGTCGTGTTCGTGTCGGGCGCAATCGGCTGGGGGATGTACATCGGGTCGCGACGCGAGCTGCTGTGGACGCTGCGCCAGCGCGCCGAGCGGGCCGAGGCCGAGCGCGACCTGCGGGTCGGCATGGCCCAGGCCGACGAGCGCTCCCGGATCGCCCGCGAGATGCACGACGTGCTGGCGCACCGGATCAGCCAGGTGTCGATGCACGCAGGTGCCCTGGCGTTCCGCAGCGACCTCGACGCCGACGCGCTGCGCGCCGGCGCGGCAGAGATCCAGGCCCGGGCCAACGACGCACTGACCGACCTGCGCAGCGTGCTCGGCGTGCTCCGTGACGCCGGCACCGGCGCGCTCGCCAACCGCCCGCAACCGACCTACGAGGACGTCCCTGCGCTCGTGGCCGAGGCCCGCTCGGCCGGGGCCCGGATCGAGTTCACCGACCGGTTGGCCGCTGGGCAGCGACCCCCTGCGGCACTCGGCCGGACCCTCTACCGGGTCGTCCAGGAGGGCATCACCAACGCCCACAAGCATGCGCCCGGGGCGCTGCTCGACGTGGCCGTCAGCGGCGACCCCGGGCACGGTGTCGAGATCGTGCTGCGCAACCCGCTCGGCCTGGGTCCGCCGGCCGCGCCCGGCGCCGGGCTGGGCCTGGTCGGGTTGGAAGAGCGGGTCGAGTTCGCCGGCGGCTCCCTGCACCACGGCGTGGAGCGCGGCGTCTTCGTCGTCAGAGCCTCGTTACCGTGGGCGCCATGACGGACACGATCCGCGTGCTCGTCGTCGACGACGACCCGCTCGTGCGCTCGGCACTGCGACTGATGCTCGGCGGGCAGGCCCACATCGAGATCGTCGGCGAGGCCGGCGACGGCGCCGAAGGGGCCGAGTTGGCGGCCGCCGTACGGCCCGACGTGGCGCTGGTCGACATCCGGATGCCGGTGATGGACGGGCTCGTCGCCACAGCGACGATGCTCGCCCGGCCGAACCCGCCGCGCGTGATCGTGCTGACCACGTTCGACGCCGACGAGTACGTACTCGGGGCGCTGACCGCGGGCGCCGACGGGTTCCTGCTCAAGGACACCGCCCCCGACGAGATCGTCGCCGCGATCGGCAAGGTCGCGACCGGCGAGCCGATGCTGTCACCGTCGGTGACGCAGACCCTGATCCGCCGGATCCGCGACGGTGCCGACCCGGCCGCGGCTGCGGGCGAGGCCAAGCTGGCGACGTTGACCGACCGCGAACGCGAGGTCGCGCTGGCGATCGGGCGTGGGCTCTCGAACGCCGAGATCGGCGCCGAGTTGTACCTGTCGGTGGCGACGGTGAAGGCCCACGTGTCGCGCCTCTTCGACAAGCTCGGCACCGCCAACCGCGTCCAGATCGCCCTGCTCGTGCACGACGCCGGCCTCGTCTGACGAGTACCCCCGGAAAACGCAAACAGCGGACCCGCCATGAGGCGGATCCGCTGTTTGAGTAATCGATCTGGCGATCAGTTTCTCCGAGCGCAAGGCACCGAAGGGCGACGCTGACCGGTTGGGCGATTGGGGTCAACGAGCCCGCTCGGCAACGCCGCGATCGGCGAAACTGGTGCCAGAGCGATCAGACGAGTTCGATGCGGGCCATATCGGCGTTGTCGCCGGCGCGGGTGCCGAGCTTCAGGATCCGCGTGTAGCCGCCGTTGCGTTCCATGTAGCGCGGGGCGACGTCGTTGACGAGCTTGTGGGTCATCTCACGATCGCCCAAGTAACCCTGGATCTGGCGGATGCGGTGCACGCGCATCGGGCCGTCGTCCTGGGCCTTCTTGGCCTTGGTGATCAGCTTCTCGGCGATCGGGCGGAGCGCCTTGGCCTTGGCCTCGGTGGTGGTGATGCCCTCGGCCGCGAACAACGAAGCGGCGAGGTTGGCCATCATCAGGCGCTGGTGGGCGGCGTTGCCGCCGAAACTGCGGGCACGGCGTGGGGTGGCAGGCATGGTTCTCTTCTTCTCTTCTCAGTTCGCCTGGATCAGCCGCGCAGCGACAAGCCGCGCTCGTCGAGCTTCTCCTTGACCTCGTCCAGGCTCTTCTGCCCGAAGTTGGTGATGTTCAACAGGTCGTCTTCGGTCTTCGTCAGCAGTTCGCCGATCGTGTTGACCTGGGCGCGCTTCAAGCAGTTGCGCGGGCGCTCCGACAGGTCGAGGTCTTCGATCGGGAGGTCGAGGTCGGGCGACGCCGTGGTGGTGTCGACGACTTCGCTCAGCTCGAGCCCTTGCGGAGCCTCGCTCATCGAGGCGACCAGGTCGACCAGCGCACGCAGCGTGGCGCCGGCCGAAGCGAGCGCGTCGGCGGGCGTGATCGAACCGTCGGTCTCGATCTCGATGATCAGGTTGTCGTAGTTGGTGGCCTGCTCGACGCGGGTGGGCTCGACGTCGAAGCTCACCCGGCGCACCGGACTGAAGATCGCGTCGACCGGGATCACACCGATCGTGCGGGTCTCGATCTCGCGCTGGCTCGAGGCATAGCCGCGGCCCTGCTCGACCGTGACGTCGAAGGCGAGGCGGGCCTTGCCGTTGAGCGTGGCGAGCGGAAGGTCCTTGTTGAGGATCTCGACGTCGGCCGGGCATTCGATGTCGCCGGCGGTCAGCACCATCGGGCCGCGCACGTCGACGCGCAGGGTCACGGTCTCGTCGCTGCTCGACGTGACCACGATGTCTTTGAGGTTGAGGATGATGTCGGTGACGTCCTCGGCGACACCGTTGATGGTGTCGAACTCATGGAGGGCGTCGTCGAACCGCACCGTCGTGATCGCCGCACCCGGGATCGACGACAGCAGCGTGCGCCGCAGCGAGTTGCCGAGCGTGTGGCCGAAGCCGGGCTCGAGCGGGCTGATCGAGAAGCGCTGCTGGTTGTTGGACTCTTCGCCGATGGCTTCGACGGAGGGGCGCTGCATGACGAGCATGTGTGCGGCCTGGCCTTTCTTGACTGCGGTACGTGACTTGGCGGGGTGGCGGGCGTGACGTGGCGGACAGGTGCCGCCGGGACGGCTACTTCGAGTAGAGCTCGACGATCAGCGACTCGCGCACCGGGACATCGATGTGCTCGCGCTGGGGGAGGTCACGGACGGTGACCTGCTTGCCGCCGTCGCCGGTCTCGAGCCAACCCACCACGGCACCGTCGGCGGTGTCGAGGTTGTGCTGGACCACGATCATCTGGGCGGCCTTCGGGGACAGCGAGACGACGTCGCCCTTGCGCACGCGGGCCGACGGGATGTCGACGCGCTTGCCGTTGATGTGGATCAGGCCGTGGTTGACGAACTGGCGGGCCTGCGGCCGGGTGGAGGCCCACTTGGCCCGGTAGACCACGTTGTCGAGACGGGTCTCGAGCATGATCAGCAGGTTCTCGCCCGTCGGGCCCTTGTGACGCAGGGCTTCCTCGTAGGTCTTGCGGAACTGCTTCTCGAGCACGCCGTAGATGTACTTCGCCTTCTGCTTCTCCTGCAGCTGGGCGAGGTATTCGCTGCCGGCGTTGCGGCGCCGTGTGCGGCCGTGGGCGCCGGGCGGGAACGGACGGCGGTCGAGGGCGCGACGACCCTTCTCGTTCTCGAAGACGTTCGTCGACAGGCGCCGCGAGAGCTTGACCTTGGGACCGGTGTAACGAGCCATGACTGTTGCTTCTTCCTAACTCGCGCGCTCAGCCCCGGCGCCGCTTGGGCGGGGTGCAGCCGTTGTGCGGAACCGGGGTGACGTCCTTGATCGACGACACCTCGAGGCCGGTGTTCTGGATCGCCCGGACGGCGGTGTCGCGGCCCGAGCCCGGGCCCTTGACCTGGATCTCGACGCGGCGCAGGCCGTGTTCCTGGGCGGCGGTGGCGGCCCGCGCGGCGGCGAGCTGGGCGGCGAACGGGGTGCTCTTGCGGCTGCCCTTGAAGCCGACGCCACCGGAGGACGCCCACGAGATCACGTTGCCCTGCGGGTCGGTGATCGAGACGATCGTGTTGTTGAACGAGCTCTTGATGTGGACGACGCCCACCGACACGTTCTTGCGGTCGCGCTTGCGGGGGCGACGACCGCCCGCTGCTGGCTTGGCCATTACTTCCTCACAGCCTTCTTCTTGTTGGCGACGGTCTTCTTCTTGCCCTTACGGGTACGCGCGTTGGTGTGCGTGCGCTGGCCGCGCACGGGCAGGCCCTTGCGGTGGCGGATGCCCTGCAGGCAGCCGATCTCGATCTTGCGCTTGATGTCGTTCTGGACGTCGCGGCGCAGGTCGCCCTCGATGGTGAGGTTGGTGTCGACGTAGGCACGGATGCGGTTGACCTCGTCCTCGGTCAGCGACGACACCTTGGTGTTGACGTCGAGACCGAGTTCGGCGCACAGCTTCTTGGCCGTGGTCGGACCGATTCCGTAGATGTAGGTGAGCGAGATCTCCAGCCGCTTCTCGCGGGGGATGTCGACGCCGGCGATACGTGCCATCGAGTGTGCTTCTCTCTTCTTCTTCCTGGGACGCTTCTGGTCAGCCTTGGCGCTGCTTGTGGCGCGGGTTCTCGCAGATGACCTGAACGCGGCCGTGCCGGCGGATCACGCGGCACTTCTCGCACATCTTCTTGACGCTGGGTCGAACCTTCACGGGCAGCTCTCTCGGTTACTTGTAGCGATACGTAATACGGCCTCGGGTGAGGTCGTACGGGGTGAGTTCCACCTGGACCTTGTCGCCGGGAAGGATGCGGATGTAGTTGACTCGCATCTTCCCCGAGATGTGGGCCAACACCTTGTGGCCGTTCTCGAGCTCGACGCGGAACATCGCGTTCGGCAGCGACTCGACGATCGTGCCTTCGAACACGATCGCGTCTTCCTTCGGTTTGGCCAGGGGACTCTCTCCTTGCGAATTCGGGCAGGTCGGCAGGCACGCCAAAGGGCGCACAGACCGGTTGACGATGCTAGCGGGCCGATCTGTTCAATCCACACCCGCCGCGGCCGGGTGTGCTATGCCCCGGCGGCGCCGCGAACCACCTGGTAGACCCGCCGCACGGCCAGCACCTGGCGCACTTCGGGGGCGACATCGTCGGCGAATTCTGCCTGGTACGTGGCGTCGGTGGCGAGCACGACGTTGAAGTACATCCCCGAGAACGTGCCGAGGAACACCGAGACGGCCAAGAGTTCGCTGGTCAGGACGTGTTGGCGGCCGTCGAAGCGCACGCTGAGCAGCGGGTCGAGCGGAACGTGCCCTGTCCACGCCTCGGTGGTGGCCGGCGACATGGCGAGGAACCCGAAGGCGAGGAAGAAGGCGATCAGGGCGACCACCACGAGCAGGACTTGCAGCCCCTGCCCGAGCACGACGATCAGGCCGACGTTGACGCGTTGGCGCAGCGGGAGCGGGCTGTTCGGCTCGCACGCCCCGGTGGGGCATTGCCCGCCGGCAGGGGTGTCGCCCACCAGGGCGGCGACGTCGGCCCACGACTCGAAGCGGTTCATCGAGCCGATCACGCCGGGGATCCGGCTCATCGTGAACGCCACCCCGAGCAGGAACAAGATGCCGATCACGAACAGGTAGGCCACGAGGCTCAGGTCGGCGGCGACCTGCCACACCTCGGCGTTGATGAACAGGAACATGTTGAACAGCAGCAACAGCGGCAGGGCCTTGGCCACCAACGCCCCGAACCCGGTGAGTTGGCTCCGGCCGCGGGCCCACGTCCACTGCAGCAACGAGCCGAGCCCGTACGACGACCACAGCCAGATCAACGCCAGCAGCACCACCCCGTAGGCGGCGGTCTCGAGCGCGTCGCGGCGTTGGTCGAACAGCAGCGACGGAATCGCTGGACCGGCGAGGAACACGAAGATCTCCGGCCAGCCGATGTCGCTCGGGCGGGCGAACGGCGGCCGCCGGCGGACCAGGTTCGACACCACCCACGTGCCCAGCGCAACGACGACCACGATCGCCGCGATCGCCACGTTGCGTTGCGGGGAGGCATCGACGTCGAGCGCGTTCAAGCCGAGCAGCAGGTAGGCCGGCACGAGCAGCGGCAGCGCCCGCGTCCACGTGTCGAACACGGTGCTGTCGGTGCGGTCGATGAAGTGCGGCACGCCGCGGCGGAGGAACCAGCGCTCGATCTCGGCCAACTCGTCGGACACGGTGCGCGCCACGGTGCGACGCTAGTGCTGCCGCCGATCAGCGGCGGGCTTCGATCGCGTCGGTGAGACGCTTGAAGACGTGGTCGGGGTGGCCGACCCCGTTGATGACCACCAACCGCCCGTGGGCCGAATAGTGGGCGATCAGCGGGGCGGTCTGCTCCTCGTAGAGGTCGAGCCGGCGGTTGACCGACTCGGGCGTGTCGTCGGCGCGCTGTTGCACGTCACCGCCGCACACGTCGCAGATCCACGGCGACGGCTCGTTGCCGGCGGCGGTGTAGTTGGTGCCGCAATCGCGGCACACCCGCCGCGACGACAGCCGGTCGAGCACGATCTCGCGGGGTACGTCGAGGTCGATCACGACGTGGATCGGCCGCTCGGACGTCAGCTCGTCGAGCGCCTCGGCCTGCACGACCGTGCGCGGGAAGCCGTCGAGGATGTAGCCGCGCGTCGAGGCGTCCGGTTTGGCCAGCCGCTCGCCCACGATCGGGATCATGATGTCGTCGCCCACCAGGCCGCCCGAGTCCATGATGTCCTTGGCCAGCTTGCCGAGCTCGGTGCCTTCGCGCACGGCCGCCCGGAGCATGTCGCCGGTGGAGATGTGCGGCACCACGTAGTGCCGCGCCAACCGTACGCACTGGGTCCCCTTGCCGGCACCCTGCCGACCGAGGATGATCAACCGTGCTCCCGGGATCACAGAGTTGTCACACCCGTGCGGTGACGCCCAACAGAGCAGCCGAGGACGCGAGCACCCGTCCGACGACGTTCGTCAGAGCCGCCGAGGGAAGCGCCAGCGACGAGGCGGAGCGGTGTGAGGAGCGCAGCGACGAAGGAGCAATCACTTAAGGAAGCCTTCGTAGTTGCGCAGCATCAGTTGGCTGTCGATCTGGCGCATCAGCTCCATTGCCACACCCACCGCGATCAGCACGCTCGTGCCGGCGAAGGCGAACGAGTTGACGTTCGCCGCCCACAGCACGATGTACGGCAAGATCGCGATGATGGCGATGAACACCGCGCCCGGCAACGTGATCCGGTTGACCGCCTTGGCGAGGTAGGCCTCGGTCTGCGGGCCGGGGCGCACGCCGGGGATGAAACCACCCTGGCGACGGATCTGGTCGGCCTGGCGCACCGGGTCGAAGGCGATCGAGTTGTAGAAGTAGGCGAAGGCGATGATCAGCACCGCGAACAGCGAGATGTACACGAAGTTCTGGCTGTTCAAGATGTACTCGTCGACGGTGCGCTGGAGCGTGTAGCGCCAGCCCGAGCCGGAGCCGCCGAGGAAGCTGACCATGATCGCCGGGAGCAGCAGGATCGAGCTGGCGAAGATGATCGGGACCACACCCGACTGGTTGACCTTGAGCGGGATGTAGGTGTTCTGGCCACCCATCATCCGGCGCCCGACGACGCGCTTGGCGAACTGTACGGGGATGCGCCGTTGGGCGAGTTCGACGCACACGACGGCGACGATGATCAGCAGCGAGACGACGATCATGATCGTGAACCACGACCAGGCGGGCAGCCACCGCGGATCACCGAGCCCGGCCGCGGCCGGCTTGAGGATCGAGTAGTAGCCGCCGGGCAGGCCGGCGACCACCGAGGCGAAGATGATCATCGACTGGCCGTTGCCGACGCCGCGCTGGCCGATCAGCTCGCCCATCCACATCAGCAAGGCGGTGCCGGCGACGAGGGTGGGGATGATCAGGTAGCCGCGCGGCCAGATGCCGTCGGGCAAGAGCGGCACCGAGGGGGCCTGCACCGACGAGTAGAACGCGGCGCCGCCGCCGCTGCCGAACAGGAACACGAGCACGGTGGCCTGCAGCAATGCCAGCACGATCGTGACGTAGCGGGTGTACTGGGTGATCTTGCGCTGGCCGACCGCGCCCTGCTGTTGCAGCTCTTCGAGCTTGGGGATCACGACCCCGAGCACCTGCATGATGATGCTCGCTGTGATGTACGGCATGATGCCGAGCCCGAAGATCGAGAAGCTCGAGAACGCCTGGCCGGAGAACAGGTTGAACAGGCCGAGCACGCCGCCTTGCGAGCCGGCTTGCAGCTGCTCGACGGCGAGCGGGTCGACGCCGGGCACGCGGATCGCCGTACCGACCCGGTAGAGCGCCACGATCATGAACGTGAAGAAGATCTTGTTGCGCAGATCCTTGATCCGGAACACGTTCCGGATGTTCGTGAACACTGACAAGCGTGATTCCCTACTGCGTGCTCGACACAGGGTCGAGGGTGACGGACCGGCGCGCAGGCTAGCGGGCGGATGCCCACCAGCCCAGCGTGGCGACTGACCGGCCGGATGTCCGGGGCCGGATCGACCGGCCAGAACTTACCGGTTGGTGAACTGGTTGCCCTTGGCGGCCGGGCGACCGGCCTTGCCCTCGGCCTTGAACGGCAGCTCGATCAGGGCGATCGTGCCGCCGGCGGCGGTGATCGCCGCCTCGGCGGCGGCGCTGACGGCGTGCACCCGCACGGTGACCGCCTGGCTGACCTCGCCCCGCGCGAGCACCTTCACGAAGGCGTCCTTGCGCAGCAGGCCATGCGCGATCAAGACCTCGGGGGAGATCTCGGTTTCGCCGCCCTCGGCGAGTTCGCTCAACGTGTCGAGGTTGATCGCCGTGTACTCCACGCGGAACGGGTTGGTGAACCCCTTCAGCTTGGGGACCCGCTGCTTGAGCGGCATCTGGCCGCCTTCGAAGCCGCGCGCGACCTTGCCGCGCCCGCGGGCCTTCTGGCCCTTGGTGCCCTTGCCGGCCGTCTTGCCGCCCTTGCCGGCGATGCCGCGGCCGACCCGCTTGGCTTGCTTCTTGGCCCCGGGGGACGGGGCGAGTTCGTCGACGCGCATGTCAGCTCTCCGCGCTCTCGTTGGCTTCGGTGATCTCGATCAGGTGCGGGACGCGCTGGAGCATGCCGCGGATCTCGGGCCGGTCGGGAAGGGTGTTGGTGTCGCCGATCTTGCGCAGGCCGAGCGCCCGCATCGTGCCGCGGGTCTTCGGCTTGGCGCCGATCGTCGAACGGACCTGCTTGACCGTGATGGTGGCGTCGGTGCTCACGCGTGACCTCCGTGACCGGTGCCGGCGGCCATCTGCTGCTGGCGCTCGTTGTACGCCTTGAGCAGACCTTTCGGCACGAACGTGTCGGCGGCCAGCCCGCGGCGGGCGGCGACCTGGTCGGGACGCTGGAGCTGCTTCAGGCCGTCGATCGTGGCCCGGGCGACGTTGATGTGGTTGGCGGAGCCGAGCGACTTGCACAAGATGTCGTGCACGCCGGCCTCCTCGAGGATGATGCGGGCCGCGCCGCCGGCGATCACGCCGGTACCGGGAGCCGCCGGCTTCATCAGCACCCGGCCACCACCGGTGGTGCCGAGCACGGGGTGGATGATCGTCGAGCCGGCGAGCGGCACGTCGAACAGGTTGCGCTTGGCTTCCTCGGTGCCCTTCTGGATCGCCAGCGGGACTTCCTTGGCCTTGCCGTAGCCGAGCCCGACGCGGCCGTTGCCGTCGCCGACCACCACGAGCGCGGTGAAGGCGAAGCGGCGGCCGCCCTTGACGACCTTGGCGACGCGGTTGATGGTGATGACGCGCGACTCGCGCAGACCGTCACCGGTTTCGCGGGGGTTGTCGTTCTGGCGGTTGTCGCGCCGGTTGTCGTTGAAATTGCTCATCAGAACTCCAGACCTGCGCTGCGGGCGGCTTCGGCGATGGCCGCGACGCGACCGTGGTAGGCGTAGCCGCCGCGGTCGAACACGACGGCGCTGACGCCGGCGGTCTTGGCGCGCTCGGCGATCAGCTCGCCGACGCGGGTGGCGGCGGCCACCGTGGCGCCGCTGCCGTTGGCGCGCTGGTCGACCTCGGTGGTGGATGCCGCGGCGATCGTGCGCCCGGCGTCGTCGTCGATCACCTGGACGGTGATGTGCTTGTTGCTGCGGTGCACGGCGAGGCGCGGGCGGGCCGCGGTGCCGTGGACCTTCTTGCGCACCCGGCGGTGGCGGCGGATGCGGCCCTCGCGGCGGGCCTTGGCGATGTCGGCCATGTCGTAACCCCTTACTTCTTGCCGGTCTTGCCGGCCTTGCGCAAGATGCGCTCGCCCTGGTAGCGGACACCCTTGCCCTTGTACGGCTCGGGCTTGCGGATGCTGCGGATGTTGGCGGCGACCTGGCCGACGACTTCCTTGTCGATGCCGACCACGGCGAGGTTGGTGGGGTTGGTCACCTCGAAGGTGATCCCCTCCGGCGCCTGCACGGTGACCGGGTGGCTGAAGCCGAGGTTGAGCCGCAACGTCGTGGGGCCCTGGGCTTCGGCGCGGTAGCCGACGCCGACGATCTCGAGGTTCTTCTTGAACCCCTCGGTGACGCCGACGACCATGTTGTTGACGAGGCTGCGGGTGAGCCCGTGGAGCGCCCGGTTGCGGCGCTCGTCGTTGGGACGCACGACGTTGAGCACGCCATCTTCCTGCGCCACGGTGATCTCGCCGGGAAGCTCGCGGGTCAGCGAACCCTTCGGGCCCTTGACGGTGATGGTGCCGTCGGCGACCGTGACGTCGACACCCGACGGGACGGTGACCGGGGCCTTACCAATGCGGGACATGAGTGTCTTCCTTTACCAGACGTAGCAGAGGACTTCGCCGCCGACGTTGCGCTGGCGCGCCTCGCGGTCGGTCATCAGCCCGTGGCTGGTGGACAGGACGGCCACACCGAGGCCGCCGAGCACGCGCGGCACGGCGTCGGCCTTGCGGTACACCCGCAGACCCGGGGTGGAGATGCGCCGCAGACCCGAGATCGTGCGGGCGCGGTCGGGCGAGTACTTGAGGCCGATCGTCAGCACCTCGCCGACGCCCTTGGGCGACGGAGCGGTGTCGAAACCGGCGATGTAGCCCTCAGCGTGGAGCAGCTTGGCGAGTGCCACCTTCTGCTTGCTGGCGGGCATGCGCACCTCGTCGTGCTTGGCCGTGTTGGCGTTGCGAATGCGGGTGAGCATGTCGGCGATGGGGTCGGTCATCATGTCGTTGGTCCTCCGCTCACCAGCTCGACTTCGTCAGGCCAGGGATCTCGCCGGCGTGCGCCAGCTCGCGCAAGCACACGCGGCACAGGCCGAACTTCCGGAACACCGAGCGGGCGCGCCCGCACCGGCGGCACCGGGTGTACGCCCGGACCTTGTACTTCGGCTTCGCAGCCGCCTTGTTGATGAGTGCCTTCTTGGCCATGGTTCTCTCTGACTCTTCTTCCTGGCCGGACTACTACTTCTTGGCCTTGCCGGACGGCTTGCCGCCGCGCTGCGGGTGGCGGTTGCGCTTCTTGCGGGGAGCGTTGTCGGCATCGGCGCCCGTCTTGAACGGGAACCCGAACGCCGCCAACAGCGCCTTGCCGGACTCGTTGTCCGAGGCCGTCGTGACGATGGTGATGTCCATGCCGCGGGGATGGTCGACGGTGTCGGGGTTGATCTCCGGGAACACCGTCTGGTCCTTCAGGCCGAACGTGTAGTTGCCACGGCCGTCCCACGAGTGGGCGGGCAGGCCGCGGAAGTCGCGGATACGTGGGATCGCGACGGCCAGCAGGCGGTCGAGGAACTCCCACATGCGGTCGCCGCGGAGGGTGACCTTGGTGCCGATCGCCTGGCCCTCACGGAGCTTGAACCCGGCGATCGACTTCTGCGCCTTGGTGACGATCGGCTTCTGCCCGGCGATCCGGGTGAGCTCGTCGACGGCCTTCTCGAGCAGCGCCGGCTGCTGGGTGGCGTCGCCGACACCCATGTTGATGACGATCTTCTCGAGCTTCGGGATCTGCATCTCGTTGCCGATGCCGAGATCCTTGGCGAGCTGCGCCTTGACCGTGTTGTTGTAGCGAGCCTTCAGGCGCGGCATGGTGGCGGTAGCGGTTGCCATCGCGGGTCCCTTCTCAGATCTCGTCGCCGCTGGGGCGGGCCACGCGGACCTTGTCGCCCTTCGAGTTGGTGGTGTAACCGAGGCGCACCGTCTTGCCCTTGTGGACGTACATGACGTTGCTGGCGTCGACCGGCATGTCGCGGTCGATGATGCCCGGCTTCTGGTTGGCCTTGGTGGCCCGCTGGTGCTTGGCGGCGGTGTTGACGCCGGTCACGATGACCTTGTTGTCCTTGGGCAGGACGCGTTCGATGACGCCTTCTTTGCCCTTGTCCTTGCCCGTGATCACACGCACGGGATCGCCTTTACGGAGCTTCATCTCTATAACCCTCCTGCTCCTCAGAGCACTTCCGGGGCGAGCGACACGATGCGCATGAACTTGCGGTCGCGCAGCTCGCGGCCGACGGGGCCGAAGATGCGCGTGCCGCGCGGCGTGAGGTCGTCGCGGATCAGGACCGCGGCGTTCTCGTCGAAACGGATGTAGCTGCCGTCGGGACGGCGCTTCTCCTTCTTGACGCGCACGACGACGCACTTGACGACGTCGCCCTTCTTGACCCCGGCACCCGGGATCGCGTCCTTGACGGTGGCGACGAAGATGTCGCCGATCGAGGCGTAGCGGCGGCGCGTGCCACCGAGCACCTTGATGCACAGCACTTCCTTGGCGCCGCTGTTGTCGGCGACGCGCAGCCGGCTCTCTTGCTGGATCATCGTGCACGCTCCAGGATCTCGACGAGCCGCCAGCGCTTGTTCTTGCTCAGCGGACGGGTTTCCATGACGCGGACCCGGTCGCCGACACCGGCGTCGTTGGTCTCGTCGTGGGTGTAGAGCTTCTTGGTCCGCAGGACGAACTTGTTGTACTTCGCGTGGCGGACGCGCTCGGTGATCGTGACGACGATGGTCTTGTCCATCGACGCCGAGGTGACGATGCCCTCGCGGACCTTGCGGGCGTGGCGCCCGGAGTTGTCGCCGGAGTTCTCGGTCACGGCCTCGGTGGACGTCTCGGTGGTGCTCTCGCTCATGTCACTTCTCGCTCGTGCCGGCCGACTGGGCGGCGATCTCGTTGGCGCGGATCTGCGTGTTGATCCGGGCGATCTGGCGCCGGGTCTTGCGGATCTCGGCGGTGTTCTCGAGCTGGCCCGTGGCGTTGCGGAAGCGCAGGTTGAGGGCTGCGTGCTTCGTGTCGCGCAGTTCGCTGACGAGCTCGTCGGGGCTCAGCTTGGCCAACGGGTTGTTGCCGGCCTTGTTGGCGGGGGACTTGCTGGACTTGGCCATGTCAGATCATCTCGTTTCGGGTGATCACCCGGGCGCGGATCGGCAGCTTCTGGATCGCCTTGTTGAGGGCCGCCTTGGCGGTCTCCTCGTCGGGGAACGAGAGCTCGAACAGCACCCGGCCGGGACGCACGACGGCGACCCACAGCTCCGGGTTGCCCTTGCCCGAACCCATGCGGGTCTCGGCGGGCTTCTTGGTGACGGGCTTGTCCGGGAAGACGTTGATCCAGACCTTGCCGCCACGCTTGATGGCACGGGTCATGGCGATACGGGCGGCCTCGATCTGGCGGGCGGTCAGCCAGCCCGGCTCGAGCGCCTGGATGCCGTACTCGCCGAAGCTCAGGTTGCTGCCGCCCTTGGCGACTCCTTTGGTCCGACCGCGGTGGTGCTTGCGGTGGGCGACCTTGCGGGGCATCAACATCGTGCTCAGCTCCCCTGCTGCTCGTCGGAGGCGAAGTTGCGGGCGATCGTCTCTTCCTCGTCGAGCAACGCTTCGAGCTCGGGGTCGGCGTCCTTGACGAGCGGGGCGACGGGCGCCTCGGTGGTGGCCGCGTCGCGCTGGCGACCGGCCGACGAGACGACCTTGCGGGGCACGCCACCCTCGGTGGCCTGGCCGGAGGTCTCGCCGACGGCCATCGCCGCTTCGCGGGTGATCTTGTCGTCGCCCTGGGCCTTGTACGGGAGGATGTCGCCCTTGTAGAGCCACACCTTGACACCGACCCGGCCGTTGGCGGTCTTGGCCTCGCGGAAGCCGTAGTCGATGTCGGCGCGCAGCGTGTGCAGCGGCACGCGGCCCTCGCGGTACCACTCGGTCCGGCTCATCTCGGCGCCGCCGAGGCGGCCCGAACACTGCACGCGGATGCCGAGCGCACCGGCGCGCTGGGCGTTCTGCACGGCGCGCTTCATGGCCCGCCGGAAGGCGATCCGGTTGGCGAGCTGGTCGGCAACACCCTGGGCGATCAGCGCCGCGTCGAGCTCGGGACTCTTGATCTCGACGATGTTGAGCTGGATCTTCGGGTCGCCGGTGATCTTGGTGATCATCGAGCGGATCTCGTCGGCCTGGGCGCCGCGCCGGCCGATCACGATGCCCGGACGGGCCGTGTGGACGTCGACGCGCAGCTTGTCGCGGGTGCGCTCGATCTCGATCCGGCTGATCGCCGCCGACTCGAGCTTGTCCATGATCGCCTGGCGGATCTTCCAGTCCTCGGTGAGGTACTGCTTGTACTCACGCTCGGAGAACCAGCGGCTCTTCCAGTCGGTGCTCACGCCGAGGCGGAAGCCGTAGGGGTTGATCTTCTGACCCATGGATCAGCCTTC
>JAEZFY010000334.1 GCA_023417265.1 Actinomycetes bacterium
GCCGATCACGGCCCGGCCGCCCGGACCGGTGGGCAGCGCAGGTGCCGGTGGCGCGGCGGCGAGCTCGCGGAGCCTGGCTTCGAGGCGTTCGATCCGGGCCTCGAGCGACGCCAGGTCGCCCCCGGCGGCGTCGTGGGTGAGCTGCACGAGCACGACCTCGACGAGCACGCGCGGGTCGGGGGCGTTGCGGAGGTCGACGAGCGTGCTGCCGAGCAGCTCGATCGCCCGCACCAACCCAGCCACACCAACCTGCTGACCGAGCGCGGCGAGTTGGTCGACCTGCTCGCGGGGGAGCACGACCAGATACGGAGCCATCAGCGCAAGGAACGCGTTACGGAGGTGGCGGACGAGTTCTTCGGTGACGGTGCGCGGATCGCGACCCACCGACACGGCGTGCGCCATCGCCGTCAACGCCTGCCCGGTGTCGCGAGCGGCGAAGGCCCGCAGGAACTCGTCGAGATCGACTGTCTCGCCGACCTCGCCGCCGGTGGCGGCGAGCAGTTCGAGCGCCGACAACGTGTCGCGCGCCGACCCGCCGCCCTGGGTGAGCGCTGCGTCGAGGGCCTCCTGGGGGAGGTCGAGCCCGGCGTCGCCGGCCACCCAGGCGATGTGCTCGGCGAGCGTGTCGGGCGGCAGCAGGTGGAACTGAAGGTGCTGCGTGCGTGAGCGGATCGTGTCGCTCATCTTCTGCGGGTCGGTGGTGGCGAGCACGAACACCACGTGTGGGGGCGGCTCCTCGAGCGTCTTCAAGAGCGCCGCCTCGGCCGGCTTCGACAACATGTGGACTTCGTCGAGGATGTACACCTTGTGGCGGCCGGGGGTGCCCAGCGAGGCCTTCTCGATCAGGTCGCGGATCGCCTCGACACCGTTGTTCGACGCCGCATCGAGCTCGTGCACGTCGTAGCTCGTGCCGCGCTCGACCGCCAGACACGACTCGCACTCGGCGCACGGCTCGCCACCCTCGACGTTGACGCAGTTGAGGGCCTTGGCCAGGATCCGCGCGGTGGTGGTCTTGCCGGTGCCGCGCGGCCCGGAGAACAAGTACGCCTGGCCTTCGCGGCCCTCGGCGATCGCGTCGCGCAACGCCCGCACCACGTGCTCTTGACCCTTCACCTCGGCGAAGCGGCGAGGCCGGTAGCGGCGGTACAGCGACTGGGTGGCCATGCCCGGTCGACTCTAGCCAGCGGGTGTCACCGCTGAACCGGCGACTCCGCCGGGCGCCAGGGCGCTGCGTTCGCGCGTCACGGGCGCGTCGCCCGGGGGTTCGCGGGGTCGCCCGGCTGCGCTCGCGAGGGCTGCCATTACGAACGCATGTCGGTCGGTAGCGGCCAGCCGTGACTACCGTGTCGCATGTGGGCCAACCAGGAGCGATACGCCTCGGCCGGTTTGCCGCCGGGCTGCTGCTCGCGGTGCTGGCCTGGCTCGCCGTCACCGTTGCCGACGGCGGCGCCGCGCAGGCCGGCAGCACGCCGCCGGCGGCCAACTCGTTGTCGTCGATCACACCCGCCGACGGGGCCGCCCTGGCGGCCTCGCCCACCCAACTCGTGCTGGCCTTCAACCAGGAGCTCGACAGCGGCGACTTCGCGTCGATCGACCTGATCTGCGACGGGCGCGACATCGATACGGGCCTCGGCGAGACGGACGACGAGAACCTGTTCGTCACGTTCGCCGTGTTCGAAGAGACCCCCCGCGGCATCTGCATCATCCAGTGGGAGCTCAGCGACGAGCTGGGGGCGACCATCACGAACGGGCAGACGACGTTCCGGGTCGACGTCGACCCCACCGGCACCGGGGCCACGCCGGCCACCGCCGCCCCGGCGACCCCGACCGCCACTACCACGCCGAGCGACCTCGTGCAGGTGCCGGCCACACCGAGTGGTTCGTCGTCGCCGAGCGCGGCGTCGGAAGGCAGCTCGGGTGGGGCGCTGTGGTTCGGGCGGTTCCTCTCGACGCTCGGCATCCTCGTCGTGTTCGGCGCGCTGGCCTTGATCAGCGTCGGCTGGCCGGAAGGCCCCGAGTACATCGTCACCGTGCGGTTCCTTCGCACGATGTGGATGATCGCCGTGGCCGGCACGGTGCTCTACCTGATCGCCCTCACGGCCGACGTCACCGGGCGCTCGCTCGGCGGGTCCGTGAGCCCCACCGCGTGGATCGATCTGATGGACGCCGGATGGTCCGGCCGGGGCGCGCTCCTGCGCCTGGCCGCGGTCGCGGCCAGCGGTGCCGTGGCCCTGCGCCCGGAGCGGATCATCGATCCGACCTCGGCGATGTGGGCGTGGGCCGTGCCGGGTCTTGCGGTCATCAGCGTCGCCTTCAGCCGGGTCGACGGCTCGGTCGCCCTGATCGGCTTCCTCGTCGGGGCCCTGCACGCACTCGGGTCGGCGGTGTGGATCGGAGGTGTCGCCCTGGTCGCCCGGGTCGTGCTCGCCGGGCCCGGCGAAGACGACCTCGTCCAGGCCACGCGCACGTTCAGCCGGATCTCGTTGCCGGCGATCGCGTTGACGTGCGTCACCGGTGTCGTCCAGATGGTGCGCCTCGACGGTGGCGAGCTGTTCAGCAGCGGCCACGGGCGCGTCGTGCTCCTCAAGGCGATCACCGTGGCCGTGATGATTGCGGTCGCCCTGGCGGTGCGCCAACAGGTCGGGCTGCGGCTCGCCCGCGCCCAGGAGCTCTCGGCACCGCTTGCCGACCGCTTCCGCCGGGCGTTCGGCGCCGAGGTCACCGCCGGGGTCGTCGTGCTCGCCTTCAGCGGCTGGCTGCTGGCGCTCACACCACCCAACGCCGACCCACTCGCCAACGAGCGCTACACGGTGGTGATCGACTACGACGACACCGCCCACCAGTTCGCCGGTTCGGTGTCGATCGGCCCGAGCCAGGTCGGCTTGAATGGCTTCCGGCTGATCGTCACCTCACCCGACGCCAACCTGGCCAACGTCAAGCTGCGCTTCAAGCCACCCGCCGACGCGCCTGCCGACGCCCGCTTCTGGATCGACCAACCGGTCCCCGAGCTCACCGGCCCCGGCACCGCGTGGCTCGACGACGCGGTCGGTATCCCGCTGCGTGCGGCCGGCACGTGGACGGTCGAGATCAGCGCCACCACACCCACCGGCGTGGCGCTCCAGGCGTTCACGTT
Organism: Actinomycetes bacterium; assembly: GCA_023417265.1. Taxonomy (GTDB): domain Bacteria; phylum Actinomycetota; class Acidimicrobiia; order Acidimicrobiales; family Ilumatobacteraceae; genus Ilumatobacter. The sequence goes on from JAEZFY010000334.1 coordinate 3,134, forward strand.
CGTCGTCGCCGGAGCCGACGGCACGACGCCGGGAACCCAGCCGACCCAACCCACCGCGGCCCCGGCGGTCAGCTTCCAGATCGTCGAGCCGACGACGCCGCCGGCCGACTTCGCCACGACCACCACGGTGCCGGTGCTGTTCCCTCCCACGTCGCCGCCGTGACCGACGCGACCGGCGCGACCGGCTGACGCTCGGTCAGGCGCGCTCGGCCAGCAGTTCGGCGAACGCCACCGGCTCGGCGACCTCGAGCTGGTCGTAACGGCACGACGCTGGTGTGCGGTCCGGCCGCCAGCGCACGAACTTCACGCCGTGGCGGAAACGCCCGCCCTCGAGTTGCCCGAACGTCACCTCGACCACCCGCTCGGCGCGCACCGGCACGAACGAGAGGTCCTTGTCGGCGTTCCACCGCGAGAAGCCGCCGGGCATCCGCTGATCGGAGTGGGCCTGGGCGTCGATCCACTCGCGCCAGGGGTGCGCGTCGCCCGGCTGCAGCACCAGCCCGGCGAGCTCGTCGAGCAGCTCCCGACGGAAGGCGACGCTGAACGCCGCACACACGCCGACGTGGTGCAGCCGTTCGCCCCCGCCCGGCGTGGCGAGACCGTGCTCGACCTCCCAGCCGAGCGGCGGACCGTACAACCCCAGCAGCAGCGAGCCGACGCCGTTGCCGTCCTTGTGGATCCGGTAGCCGGCGACCACGCACTCTGCGGTGCGCTCGTGCTTGACCTTCACGAGCGTGCGCTTGTCGGGTGCGTAGACGCCGTCGAGCGGCTTGGCCATCACGCCGTCGAGGCCGGCGCCCTCGAAGCGCGTGAACCACCGCTCGGCAACCGCCGCGTCGGTGGTGGCCGGGGTGAGGTACACGCCCGCCGGGCCGGCAACCGGCGTCAACAGACGTTCGAGCTGCTCGCGGCGCGTGCCGAACGGGGTGTCCAGGAGCACCGCGTCGCCCACCGCGAGCACGTCGAAGGCGACGAACGAGGCCGGCGTCGACTCCGCCAGCATGCGCACCCGCGAGGCCGCCGGATGGATGCGCTGCTGCAACGCATCGAAGTCGAGCCCGTGCCCGGCCGCGTCGGGTACCACGATCTCACCGTCGACGACACAGCGGTCGGGGAGCGCGGCGGCGAGCGCCGGCAGCAGTTCGGGGAAGTAGCGGTTGAGCGGCTTCTGGTTACGGCTCTGCAAGGTCAGCTCGTCGCCGTCACGGAACACGATGCAGCGGAACCCGTCCCACTTCGGCTCGTACAACAGGCCCGGCGCGTTCGGGATCGCCCGGGTGAGCTTGGCGAGCATCGGCTTGGTGTCGATCGCGACCGGGAAACCCACGCCACCGGTTCTACACCGTCTGCCCGGATCGGCGCCGCTCCTGCCACGATGGCGGCATGTCCGTCGTGAAGATCAACGCCATCACCGTTCCCGAGGGCATGGGCCCCGAACTCGAGACCCGCTTCGCCGCCCGCGCCCACGCGGTCGACAACCAGCCCGGCTTCGAGCGCTTCCAGCTGCTGCGCCCGGTCGCCGGTGACACGCGCTACTTCGTCGTCACGCAGTGGGAATCCGAAGAAGCGTTCCAGGCGTGGCGCGACGGCCAGGCGTTCGCCAACGCCCACGGCCACGGGGCACCCGCCGCTGGCGGCGCAGCGGCCGGCGGGCACCCGCACGGAGAGCCAGGCGGTGAGGCCCCCAAACCGCCGGTCGGCATGAGCGGCGACCTGCTCGAATTCGACGTCGTCGAGTTCGACTGAGCCTGCCGGAACCCACGTAGGTCCCCGTGGCGTGCCACCGTAGGCTCCAACGCTCGTGGCTCTGATCGTCCAGAAGTACGGCGGAACATCGGTCGCCGACCCCGACCGCATCCGTGCGTGCGCCGACAACGTCGTCTTCACCAAGCAGCACGGCAACGACGTCGTCGTCGTCGTCTCGGCGATGGGGAAGGCCACCGACAACCTCATCAAGCTCGCCAACGACGTCTCGGGCACCCAGCCCGGCCGCGAGCTGGACATGCTGCTCACCACCGGCGAGCGGGTCACGATGGCATTGCTGTGCATGGCGCTCGCCGACCGCGGCGTCGACGCCAAGAGCTTCACCGGCAGCCAGGTCGGCATCGTCACCGACAGCGCCCACGGCAAAGCCAAGATCCTCGAGGTCAAAGGTGAACGCGTGCGCGCTGCGCTCGCCGCCGGCCAGGTGTGCGTCGTCGCCGGGTTCCAGGGCATCTCGGTCGACAACGAGATCACCACCCTCGGGCGGGGCGGCTCCGACACCACGGCGGTCGCCCTGGCGGCGTCGCTCGGCGCCGACGCCTGCGAGATCTACACCGACGTCACCGGCGTGTT
>JAEZFY010000013.1 GCA_023417265.1 Actinomycetes bacterium
CGACGCCGCCTACGCCACGCTCGCGGCCGACGGCGTGATCACCCCGGAACGCATCGGCACGACGTACCAGGTCGACCCGGCCGTCGTGAAGGTCTTCCGGCTGCCGAACATCCGGGTGATCAAGGTGTCGGTGCCGCGCCCGGTGTCGTCCGGGTCGGCCTTCGACCGCGACGTCCACGCCGGCCAGCAACACGTGCCGCTGATGCTGCTCCCGGTGACGCCGTGACGCTCGACCGACTGCGTGCGTTCGACACGCCGACGATCTCCAACGCGATCGACTCGCTCGGCATCCGCCCGGCGACCACCGGCTTCACCCGCCCGCCGGTCCACGCCGTGACCGCCGGTTTCGCCCCCGTTGTCGGCTATGCGGTGACCGCCGCGATCCGCACGATCGAACCGTTCGCCGACGCCGCGGCACAGCAGGCGGCGATGCTCCCGCTCTATCCGGCGGTGGCCTCGGTCGACGGGCCCAAGATCGTCGTCGTCCAGGACCTCGACCTCGCCGACGGCCACGACAGCGTCGGCTGCCTGTGGGGCGAGGTCAACGTCACGTTGTGCCAGGCGATGGGCGCGGTCGGCGTGGTCACCGACGGGCTGGTGCGCGACGTGCCCGACGTCGAGGCGCTCGGCTTCCACTACGTGGCGCGCGGGGTCGGCGTGGCGCGCGGCAACACGCGGGTCGTCTCGACGCTGGAACCCGTGTCCGTCGCCGGCCTCGACGTGGTGACCGGCGACGTCGTCCACGCCGACCGTCACGGTGCCGTGCTCGTGCCCGCCGGGCGGATCGCCGACGTGCTCGCCGCCGCCGAACGCATCAACGCCAGCGAAGCGCGCCTCCTCGCCTGGGCCCGCTCCGACGAGTTCCGGGCCGACGACATCCCCGCCCGCCGCGCCCAACGCTGACGAAGACCGCCGGGGGCGGGGCCGGCGATCCCGGCATCCCGTCTACGCTGCGACGATGGCCCCCCAGGTGCTCGTGCTGCGTTCACCGCGTTGGATCTGGCAAGCCGGGCTGGCGGTCAGCGCGGTCTCGCTCGCGGTGGCGATCGCGCTCGATCACCCGGCCCCGCTCGTCGGCATGTTCGGCGGTCTGCTGGTGGCCAGCTTCCCTCTGATCGCGCGCCTCGACGCCGTCAAGCTCGACGGTCCGCAGCTGAGCGTGCGCAAGGCGGTCCGCTGGGTCGGCCCGATCGATCTGCGCCGGCTGGTCGCCCTCCTGTACGTGCCGCAGGCGTACCGCCGCCCGGCCCAGTGGCTGCTGATCCAACGCGAGGCCGGGCCGCGCTTCCGGGCTCGCCACTGGATCGGCGTCGACACCGAGCTGCGCGAGCGGCTCGCCGACCAACGCGACCTGCGGATCGTCACGGTGGCCGCCGGCAGCAAACTGGCCGTGTTCCCCGGGCTGGCGGCGCACCTTGCCGAGCACGCCACAGGCCCCGCGACGCTCGTCGCCGACCAGGCCGCGCGAGCGCTGCTGCACCATGCTCGCGCCGAGTTCGCCCGCTCTGACGTGTTCCGCTGACGCGCTCAGCCGAGCGGGTCGAGCGCGAGCAGCGTCGCGTCGACCTGTTCGGTGTAGGTCACGTCGCCGACCGGGCTCGGGTTGGCCGACTCCATCCGCCACGCGATCGACACAGGCAGCCCGTTCGGGGCGAACTCCCAGTGCTGGGTCGATCGTTCCGGATAGTCGCCGGCGAGCTCGATCGTCACGTCGAAGGCGGTGGTCGCGACCGTAGCCCCGGCCACGAGCAGCGACCCCGGAAGCCCGGCCACCCACACCGGGTGCCACGGCTCGCCGGCCAACCGACAGTCGCGATCGATCGCCGCACCCGCCGGTGGCGGCGGGTTGAGCGGCACCGCGCCGAGGCACGTCGCCGCGTCGGTTTGCTGCTGTCCGTAGAACTCGTGGAACTGCACGCCATCGGGCTGCAGCACGATCGCCCCGTCGGCGAGGCACAGGCTCCACTCCTCGTACCGCTCGGCGAGCAGATCCCACCGCAGGTGCACACCGCATCCCGCCGGCGTCACCGTGATCGTGGTCGTCGCCGGGTAGCGGTGCTCGGTGCCACCGAGCGCGGTGACGTGCTCGCGCCCCTCGGTTGCGTACTGGTACACGCCCGGCGCCGGTAGCACGAGCTGCGGCTCCGGTGCCGTCGGCTCGGGGGCCTGGGTGGTGGGGACGCTGGTCGCCACCGCGGTGAGCGTTGCCGGAGGTGGCCCCGGGCGGACGGCGCCGGTGCTCGGCGGGGCCACACTGGTGGTGACGCCCACGACGACCTGCGCTCCAGCAGGTGGGGGAGTGCCGCCGCGTTCGGCGACCTCGTCGCGATAGCGGTCGAGGACCTGGTCGAGCGTGATCTCGGTCACCGAGTCGTGTGGCCACCACCGCTGGTAGGCGAGCACGCCGGCGAATGCAAGCGCGGCAAGCACGGCACCGAGCGGGATCCAGCGCACCCCGTCCTCGTTGCGGATGAGCACCTCGCGAGCGTAACCAGGGCATCGTCACGCGATCGGGACCGTGACGCTACAGTCGAACCTGTGTTCGCCTCGAATGTGGTCACCGGCGCGCCCGGCACGGGCAGCACGGTGCGCGTGCTCGGCATCGACCCTGGCCTCACGCGATGCGGGTATGCGGTCGTCGACGGGCGTGGTCCGGGCGCCGCCGCGGCGGTGTCGATGGGTGTGATCCGCACCCCGCCCGCCGATGCCCTGCCGGACCGACTGGCCGCCCTACGCGCCGAACTGGTCGCCCTACTGGCCGAGTTCACACCCGCCGTGGTCGCCGTCGAGCAGGTGTTCTTCCAGGTCAACGTGCGCACCGCGATGTCGGTCGGGCAGGCCAGTGGGTTGGCCTTGTGCGAGGCCGCGGCGGCCGGATGCGACGTCGTGCAATACACCCCCAACCAGGTGAAGGACGCCGTGGCCGGTTACGGCGGGGCCGGCAAGGCACAGGTCGCCAAGATGGTCCAGGCCCGGCTCGGCCTGTCCAAGCCGCCGTCGCCGGCCGACGCGGCCGACGCCGCCGCACTCGCCTTGTGCCACCTGGCAATGGCGCCGATGCGGGCCTACACGCGCTCGGCCGGCCACGTTCCGCGGGCGGCAGCCCGATGATCGCCTCGTTGCGCGGCACGGTGCTCGAGCGCGATCTCGGCGCGGCCACGGCCGTGCTCGACGTCGGTGGCGTCGGCTATCTCGTGCACGTCACCGAGCGCACCTTGGCCGAGCTCGAACCGAGCAGCGAGGCGTTCGTGTTCGTCCATCACCACATCACCGAGGCCAACCAGGCGCTGTACGGGTTCTTGTCGCGCGACGAGCGGGTCGCCTTCCAGACGCTGCTCAAGGTCAACGGTGTCGGCCCGTCGAGCGCCCTGGCGATCCTTGCCACGCACCCGCCGGCGGCTCTCGTCGACATCGTCGCCAGCGGCGACAAGGCCGCGCTCACACTGGTGCCCGGCATCGGCCCGAAGACCGCCGAACGGCTGATGGTCGAACTCAAGAACCGATTCAGTATCCCCGTCCTCGAGCATGCCGGCACGGGCGCCGGCGGCACCGTCGTGTCCGACGTACGCGAAGCACTGCTCGGGCTCGGCTACTCCGACACCGAGGTGCGCGACACGCTGCGCGAGCTGCCCGCCGACACCGACGCGGCGACGCTCCTGCGCGAGGCCCTCACGTCGCTCGGGGCCCGCCGTGCGTGACGAGTTCACCGACCCAGGTGTTGGCTCGGCCACCGAAGAAACCGTCGAAGCCGGGTTGCGGCCGCGGGCGCTCGCCGAGTTCGTCGGCCAACGCGAGCTCAAGGAACACCTGGCGATCGTGCTCGAAGCCGCCCGCCAGCGTGGGCAGGCCGTCGATCACGTGCTGTTCGCCGGGCCGCCCGGGCTCGGCAAGACCACGCTGGCCGGCATCGTCGCCACCGAGATGGGGTCGCGCCTGCACGTCACGTCGGGGCCGGCACTCGAGCGCGCCGGCGACCTGGCAGCGATCCTGACCAAGCTCGAAGAGGGCGATGTCCTGTTCGTCGACGAGATCCACCGGCTCTCGCGGGCGGTCGAAGAGATCCTCTATCCGGCGATGGAGGACTTCCAGCTCGACATCGTGGTTGGCAAGGGTCCGGCCGCTTCGTCGATCCGACTCACGATGCCGCCGTTCACGCTGGTCGGGGCGACCACCCGTACCGGCATGATCACCGGGCCGTTGCGCGACCGCTTCGGGTTGGTCGCCCGGCTCGACTACTACGACGCCGACGAACTCCAGCAGATCGTCGTCCGTGCGGCCGGCATCCTCGACGTGGCGATCGACACCGACGGGGCGTGGGAGATCGCCCGGCGGGCGCGGGGCACGCCGCGCATCGCCAACCGCTTGCTGCGCCGCGTGCGCGACTTCGCCGAGGTGCGCCATTCGGGGTCGATCGACGCCGCGATCGCCCGCGCCGGGTTGGCGCTGTTCGGGGTCGACGATCTCGGCCTCGACAAGGTCGACCGGGCGATTCTCACGGCGATGTGTTCCCAGTTCAACGGCGGGCCGGTCGGGTTGTCGACGGTGGCGATCAGCGTGGGTGAGCAACCCGACACCGTCGAGGACGTCTACGAGCCGTTCCTGATCCAGCAGGGCATGCTCGCCCGCACCCCACGCGGCCGCGTGGCGATGCCCGCCGCCTACCGCCACCTCGGCCTGCCGGTCCCCACCCGCGCCACCCAACCCGGCCTGTTCGAATAACCCGCGGGCGGGCCCCACGGCCGGACTCCGGTACGGTCGCGGCGTGGGGCGGGTCCTCAACTACCTGGTCAAGGCGGCGCTCGTGGTCGCGTTCGCGGTGGCGATCGTGTGGCCGCCCGACGTCGTCGAAGGCAAGAACATGGCAGCCCGCGCGCCGCTGTTCCTCGCCCCCGCGGTGATCGTGCCGGTGCTCGCCCGGCTGCGCCGGTGGGAGCCGTACCCACACCTCGCCGACGCCTTGCTCTCGCTGCCGTTCCTGCTCGACACCGCCGGCAACCTGCTCGGCTTCTACGACCGCTACGAGGCCACCGACGACGTGTTGCACTTCGTCAACTGGGTGTTCCTGGTGATGGCGTTCCACGCCTTCCGGTACCGCAACGTCGCCGACCACCGCGACTCGATCCTGCTCGGCTACGGGTTCGGTGCGATCGCGATCATCGCCTGGGAGGCGTTCGAATGGCTGATCTCCGACGACGGGCCGTTCGCCGGCGACGTGCCGGACGCGCTCAGCCTGAGCTACGGCGACACGGTCGGCGATCTCGTGATCTCCTCGACCGGTGGCCTCCTCGGCTCGCTGATCGGGCGCTACGTGATCGCCAGGTACACCCGCCCTGCCGAACCGGCGATACTGGCGCGATGAGTGCGTATCCCGAGTTCCCCGGGGTCGATCCGTACGGCACGCTGCGTGACCCCGCAGCCGAGCGCGCGCACCGCCAGCGGATGTGCGCGATCGGTTACCGGATCTTCGCCGCGCAGCGCTGGGGCCACCTCGGTGACGGGCACATCTCGGCCCGCGACCCGATCCTCACCGACCACTTCTGGCTGCTCGACTGGGGCGTGCCGTTCGCCCACGCCACCGTCGACCGGCTCGTCCTGGTCGGCCCCGATGGTTCCGTCAAGGATGCCGACGGCACGCCCACCGGGGCGGTCAACACCGCCGGGTACAACATCCACGCACCGTTGCTGGCGGCCCGCCCCGACGTCGTCTCGGCGGCCCACACGCACACCCAGTTCGGCACGCCGTGGTCGGCCAACGTCGCTGCGTTCCGGGCGATCAGCCAGGAGTCGTGTGCGTTCGTGTTCGACCAGGCGCTGTTCGACGATGAAGAGGTCGAGGTCCTCTCGTACGACGGCGGTAAGCGGATCGGTGCCGCGCTCGGCGGGCACAAGCTGGCGATCCTGCGCAACCACGGCCTGCTCACCGTGGGCACGACGGTGGAGGACGCGGTCGGCTGGTTCGTGATGGCCGAGAGGGTCGCCGAGGTGCACGTCAAGGCACCCGATGCCAAGCCGATCAGCGACGCAGCGGCCGCCGTGGCGGCCAGCACGATCTCCCCGGAGGGCGTCGGCTGGCGCACGTTCCAATGGTTGCAGCGCACCCACGTTCCCGACCCCTCCGTCGTCGACTGAGCGTTACATCGGGGGTCAGACCCCGGATGTAACGCGCATCCGTAGCCTGAGCGGGTGCGGCTGGCCGACTTCGACTACGAGCTTCCGCCGGAGCGAATCGCGCAGACTCCGATCGCGCCGCGCGACGCGGCTCGACTGCTCGTCGACCGGGGCTCGGCGGCCCCCGAGCATCGCCACGTACGCGACCTGCCCGACCTGCTCGAGCCCGGCGATCTGTTGGTCGTCAACGAGACCAAGGTGATCCCCGCCCGCCTGGCACTGCGGCGGATCAGCGGCGGGGCAGCCGAGGTGCTGATGCTCGAGCCGCGCGACGGCGCGCGCACGACGTGGGAGGCGCTCGTCCGCCCGGCCCGCAAGCTCAAGCCCGGTGAGGTGTTGTACGCCGCCGACGGGGCGCCGGTCGTCGAGATCGGTGAACGCACGGCCGCCGGGGACACGTTCACGGTGCGGCTCCTCGGATCGACCGACTCGTTGACCGTGCTCGACACCCACGGTGAGATGCCGCTACCCCCGTACATCACCGAGCGGCTCGCCGACCCCGACCGCTACCAGACGGTGTACGCCCGCGAGCCAGGGAGCGCAGCGGCACCGACCGCCGGCCTGCATTTCACACCGGAGCTGCTGTCCGCGCTCGCCGACCGGGGCATCGCGCAGGCGAAGGTCGAGTTGGTGGTCGGGCTCGACACGTTCCGGCCGATCGGTACCGAGAACCCGCTCGATCACGCCATGCACACCGAGCGCTACCGCGTCCCGGAGCCGACGATGGCTGCCGTCGCGGCGACCCGGGGCGCCGGCGGGCGGATCGTCGCGGTGGGCACCACGACCGTTCGCGCGCTCGAATCGGCGGCGACGCGTGGCCAGCTCGACGGGCGCACGGACATCTTCATCCACCGCGGCTACGAGTGGCAGCTGGTCGACGTGCTGATGACCAACTTCCACCTGCCGCGCACGACGCTGCTGATGATGATCGATGCCTTCGCCGGCCCGCGCTGGCGCGAGCTCTACTCGACGGCGTTGCGCGAGCACTACCGCTTCTTGTCGTTCGGCGATGCGATGTTGCTCGACCGCCACGCCCACTGAGCAGCGTCGCCGCCGGCCCGCCGCGCGGGTACGCTGACGGAAGCCGGCTTCCTCCGATGTGACACGCGCGCTCCGCCGCGCTGCTTCCCGGAGGTCGTCATGCCGGTTCCACCCTCACCCGCCGATCGCCTGCCCCCGCCCCGCCCGGCGCCCGAGCGCAGCCCGGCCGAGCGGATCGCCGCGTGGCTGGGCTGGTTCGGATGGAGTCGGCTGGTCCTCGCCGGGCTGTCGCTGGTCGCCGTTGGCGCCGGCGCGTACTGGCTTCTGCGTGCGCCGCAGCCCGACGTCGCCGTCACGCTGCCGATGACGAGCGCAACCGCCAGCAGCGTGCCGGCGGGGACCCTGCCGCCACCGAACATCTCCGTGGTCGACACGGTGCCGAGCCCGCTCTACGTGCACGTTGCCGGTGCGGTGGTGGCGCCCGGCGTGTACCCGCTGCCGAGCGGGTCGCGCACCGATGCGGCCGTCGCCGCGGCCGGCGGCGTGCGACCCGATGGCGACCTCGATGCGCTCAACCTTGCCGCCCCGTTGGCCGACGGCCAGCGCGTCTACGTGCCCATGCTCGGCGAGATCGATCCGGCCACGGTCGCCGACGGGGCCGCACCGCTCGACCCGGCCGGATCCGGCCCGGTGGGGCCGCTCGACCTCAACACGGCCGGTGTCACCGACCTCGAACGGCTGCCCGGCATCGGCCCGGCGACCGCCGCGGCGATCGTCGACGACCGGACCCGCAACGGCCCGTTCGCGACCGTCGACGACCTCGAACGGGTGCCCGGGATCGGTCCGGCGAAGCTGGCTGCGTTGCGCGAGATGGTGACGGCGTAGTGCGGCTCAGACGACGAGCGACTCGCCGAGCACCAGCACGGCGATGCCGAGTGCAGCCACCGCGCCGACCGCCACGGCCACCGTCAACCACACGAGTTCGCGGGCGTAGTCGCCCCACGCGGCGATCGGCCGGGCGGTGGCCCGCCGTGATGCCACCGTGCCGAGCACGAGCCACAACGGGATGCTCCCGACGACCGCCAGCGGGTAGTTGCTCGAGTCGGCGAACGGGGCCCCGGCCACCAGCAGCCCCGGGGCGGCGGTCACGCCGGCACCCAACCCGAGCACGCCGCTGGTGCGCCCGTCGCCGAGCTGCAGCACCAGCCACGCGGCGCCTCCGATGAGCGCCATCGGGACGAGCCCGGCGAGCCAGCCCCAGCGGCGGATGCGGCTGCGGTACCAGCG
>JAEZFY010000070.1 GCA_023417265.1 Actinomycetes bacterium
GCGATGATGGTGATGTCCGACATCGTCGAAGGCCCGAAGAAGGACGACGCCCCGGTGGTGGTGGAGGCGAGCAGCGACCCCACCGACATCGACCGCGACGGCCTCGCCGTCGATCTCACCGACGTCACCGTCGAAGCACCTGCGCTCGACCGGCTCGACCCGGTCACCGAGCGCAGCGGCACGCGCCGCCCGCCGGTCGTCTGACCCTCGACGGCCGCTAGCCCACGTAGGCGCCGGGACGCTTGAGCATCCGGCGGTGCCAGCGACGCGGCGACACGGCGATCGCCCGGGGCTCGTCCTCGAACATCCACCGGGCGAAGTTGCGGCGCCCCCACGTACCCGACAGCTCGACGATCCGCAGCGCGCCACGGGCACCGCGCGGGTGGGCGAGCACGCGGCTCAGGCGTCGCGACATGCGGTGGTCGGCGAACAGCGCCGCAGCCACCGCCCGTTCGTACCTGCCGGCCACGTCGCCGCCGGCCAGGATCGCCGCGGCGGCCAGACGACCGGTCTCGAGGGCCTGCCCGATGCCCTCGCCGGTGAGTACGTCCGTGGCCGCCGCAGCGTCGCCGACGAACAGCACCCGGCCGGCGGTCAACGCGACCGCATCGACCCGTGCCGGGATCGGCCAGGCGGTGTGGCGGCCCTCCATCTCGAAGCCGTCCCCGAGCGCGGCGACGATGTGCTCGCGGGCGAGCAGATCGCGCCACAACGCGCCCATGTCCTGCACCGACCGGGAGCCGTCGCGCAGCACCCCGAAACCGATGTTGGCGCGGCCGTCCGGCAGCGGGAACGACCACGCGTATCCCGGTAGCAGGTCCTCGTCGAACCACACGATCAGGTCGTCGGCGGCCGGACCGGTGACGTTGCGGGCGTACTGCCGGAATGCGTGCCACTCACCTCGGTAGTCGGGCAGCGTCGCGCCGGCGGCCTTGCGGACCGGGCTCCACATGCCATCTGCGGCGATCACGTGCGGCGATGCGACGTTGACCGTGTCGGCGCCGTTGCTGAACGTCGCCGCGTGGTCGCTCAGTCCGGTGAACGCCCACCCCTCGTGGATCTTCACCCCGGCCGTGCGCGCCAGGTCGACCAACGCCGCGTCGAGTTCGCGCCGGGGTGCCGTCGCTGCGAACGTGCCGGCGCCCACCAGCGGCACCCGGACGGTGCGCCCGGCCGGCGAGTGCAGCACGGCTGAACGGACCGGGAACCACCCAGGAACCGACGCCGGATCGAACCCGAGTGCTTCGAGCTCGCGCAGGGCGAGCGTGGTCAGCCCGTCGCCACAGCACTTGTCGCGGGGGAACGTCGCCTTGTCGAAGACATGCACCACGCGCCCGGCACGGGCCAGCGTGAGCGCCGCCGCAGCGCCCGCCGGACCGGCCCCGACGACGACCACGTCGCAGCGCTCAGGGATCGGCGTCGTCACGGTTCGCAAGGCTAGGAGCGGGTCGTCCAAACTGGCCCCATGCCGCTCAACCCTGATGCCGTGGGCACCCGCGGCGAACCGATCGACGTGTCGTGGACCAGCAAGGACGCGCTCCTGTATGCGGTCGGTGTGGGAGCCGGCACCTCCGAGCTGGCGTTCACCACCGAGAACACCAACGGTGTCGCCCAGCGTGTGCTGCCCACGTTCCCGGTCGTGCTCGGATGGGGCCGGAGCTCGCCGCTCGGGGCGGTCGGCACGTTCAACCCGGCCCTGCTGGTGCACGGTACCCAGGCGGTCACGCTCCACGCCCCGCTGCCCGTTGAGGGCTCGGCCACGCTGCAGTCGGAGATCACGGCGATGTACGACAAGGGCAAGGCGGCGGTCGTTGTGACCACCACCGAGGCCACCCACGACGGCGCCCCGCTGTACACCACCACGCAGTCGGTGTTCATCCGCGACGCGGGCGGGTGGGGTGGCGAACGGGGGCCGTCGGGCCCGCAGAACGTGCCGCCCGAGCGCGGCCCCGATCACACCGTCACCTACGCGACGTCACCGGACCAGGCGCTCTTGTACCGGCTCTCCGGCGACCGCAACCCGCTCCACAGCGACCCGGCGTTCGCGGCGATGGGCGGGTTCGACCGCCCGATCCTGCACGGCCTGTGCACCTACGGGTTCACCGCCCGGGCCTTGCTGCACGCGCTGTGCGACGGCGATCCCGATCGCTTCGCCCACATCGAAGGGCGCTTCTCGGCGCCCGTGTTCCCGGGTGAGACGCTGACCGTCCACGCCTGGGAGACGGGCCCCGGGGTGGCCCTGATCGCCACGGTGGCGGGCGACGACGACGCGGCCCGCACCGTGATCGACCAGGGCCTTGTCCGGTACTCCTGACCCCGGCGCTACTTGACGACGTCGCCGACGATCAGCGTCGGCGTCACGCCCGTGTAGTTGGGCACGTCGCCGAGAATCTCGGCGCCGTGCTCGGCCATCGCCTGGTTGAGGGCGTCGGTGCTCTCGACCATTGCCCAGCCGACGGCGTGGTACTGCGGGCCCTGGGCGGCAATCACGCCCCAGCTCTTGCACGCGTCACCGAGATGGCCGACGAACATCGGCATGTGCGTGTTCGTGTAGTAGTCGATGTCGAAGGACGAGCCTTCTTCTTGCGGGTAGAGGATCGTGACGCCAATCATGGGCGGAGTCTGACACGGTGATCGCGTTCGCTGCGATCCGGGGTTGAATCGGGTCCGTGCGCGTGCCCGAAGCTCTGAGCCTGCTGGTGGATCCCGATCGTCTCGCGGTCGCCGGAGCCCTCGCGGTGGCCCCGCTGAGCATCGACGAGTTGGTGCAACGCACCGCCCGCGACCGGCGCACCGTGCTGACGGCCCTCGGCGAGCTGCGCCAGGCCGGGCTGGTCGCGGCCGAGGACGCGCGCTTCGCGCTCGACGTCGAGGTCCTGCGCGAGCTGGCCCGGGCGGCCGCCGAGGACGACGTGCCGATGGACCCAGCGATCGGCTACGGCATGACCGACGACGAACGCGAGGTCCTCGCCCGCTTCTTCTCCGGGCGGGTGCTGACGCAGTTCCCGAACAACCGGGCCAAGCAGCAGATCGTGCTGCAGCGGATCGCACTCGAGTTCGACGTGGGCCGGCGCTATACCGAAGCCGAGGTCAACGAGGTGCTGCACACGTTCCACACCGACTGGTCGACCCTGCGGCGGCACCTGATCGACGAGCAGCTGCTCGACCGTGAGCACCGCGACGGCCAGACGTGGTACTGGCGCAGTGGTGGCCGCGTCGTCAGCGACGGGCGCTAGGAGTAAACGATGGGTCTCGCCCAGATGTACTCGACGTTCCGATCAGTCGTGCGTTTCCGCCCGCTCGAGACCGACCGCGTCGCGCGGCGGCTGCGCGGCGCGGCAACCGTCGACGATCTGCGCCGCCGCGCCAAGCGGCGGCTCCCGTCGGGCGTGTTCGACTACATCGACGGCGGGGCCGGCGACGAGCGCACGCTGGCCTGGAACGCGAGCGCGTTCGGGCGGCTCGAGTTCCGCCCGAACGTGCTGCGCGACGTCAGCGCGCTCGACACGTCCACCGAGCTGTTCGGCCGGCACTACTCGATGCCGCTGATCCTCGCGCCCACCGGCTACAGCCGGCTCACGCACTCCGCCGGCGAACTCTCGGTGGCGCGGGCGGCGGCGCGGGCCGGGGTGCCGTACTCGCTGTCGACGATGAGCACGCGCTCGATCGAAGAGGTGGCCGCCGTGAGCGACGGCCCGAAGTGGTTCCAGGTCTACACGTGGAAGGACCGCGGGCTCGTCGCCGAATTGATCGGCCGGGCGGCGGCGGCCGGCTACGAGGCGCTGTGGCTGACGGTCGACACGGCGGTGCTCGGCAACCGCGAGCGCGACACCCGGCGCGGCTTCACGATGCCGCCCCGGATCGGCCCGGGCACGATCATCGACGGCATCGTGCACCCCGGCTGGACGTGGGACTTCATCCGCCACGAGCCGCTGCTCTTCTCCAACGTCGCCACCTCGTCGACCGCCGCCCACGGTGCCACCGCGCGTGGGGACGAGCCGATGGAGATGGCCCAGCACGTCATGCACAACTTCGACCAGAAGCTGTCGTGGGCCGACGTCGACTGGATCCGCTCGCAATGGTCCGGTCCGTTGCTCCTGAAGGGCATCCAGACCGTCGCCGATGCCGAGCAGGCCGCACGGATCGGCGTCGAGGGGATCGGCCTGTCGAACCACGGCGGGCGCCAGCTCGACGGCGCGCCCGCGCCGATCGAACTGGTCGAGCCGGTGCGCCAAGCGCTCGGAGCGGCGGCCACGATCATCTGCGACGGCGGCGTGCGCCGCGGCGACGACATCGTCAAGGCGCTCGCCCTCGGCGCCAACGCCTGCTCGATCGGGCGGCCCTACCTCTACGGCGCGGCCGTGGGTGGCGAACGCGGCGTCGACTACGTGCTGGCGATGTTCCGGGCCGGACTCGAACGGACGATGGCGCTGTGCGGGCGGACGTCGATCGCGGCCATCGACCGCGACCTCGTCGCCTGGCGCACCGAGCCCCCGACCGCCTGACTGCAAACCGATCGTCGGCGTCGGCTCGCTGCCGCCGGACGGTGGGTGCGAAGCTGCGCTGATGCCGCTCGATCCAGTCCTCGCTGAACTGCTCGCCGGGATGGAGGCCGTCGGCGCGCCGCCGCTCGAGGCCGGCACGCCCGCAGACGGCCGCGCCGCGATCCAGGAGATGGCAGCCCTCGGTGGCACCGGTCCCGCGGTCGCCAACGAGGTGCGGATCGATGCCGGGGGCGTGCCGGCGGTGGTCTACACGCCTGAGGGCGAGGGCCCGTTCCCCGTGCTCGTGTTCATCCACGGCGGCGGCTGGGTGATCGGCGACACCAACTCGCACGCGCCGACGTGCCGCGAGCTCGCCGTGCGGGCCGGGTGCGTCGTCGTGTCGCTCGACTACCGGCTCGCTCCGGAACACAAGGCACCGGCGGCGGTCGACGACTCGCTGGCGGCGACGCGGTGGGTGCTGGAGCATGCCGCCGAAGTGGGGGGCGACCCGACGCGTGTCGCGGTCGGCGGCGACTCGGCCGGGGGCAACCTGGCCGCGCTCGTGGCCCAGGCGCTGCCGGGGCAACTCGTGTTCCAGTTGCTGATCTACCCGGCGGTCGACCTCACCGGAAGCTTCCCGTCGATCGAGGAGAACGGCGAGGGCTACTTCTTGACCAAGCGGGCGATGGACTGGTTCATCGGCCACTATCTCGACGGGTCCGACGTCAAGCCCGACGACCCGACCGTGTCACCGTGGTTCGCGGCCGACGACGTGGTCGCGGCGACGCCTCCGGCGCTCGTCATCACCGCCGAGTACGACCCCCTGCGCGACGAGGGCGAGGCGTACGCGGCGCGCCTGTCGAGCCTCGGCGTGGCCACCACCGTGCGCCGCTTCGACGGGATGATCCACGCCTTCTTCGGCATGACCACCATGCTCCCCGCAGCGGTGGAGGCCAATGAGCTCAGCGCCGAACACCTCCGCCAAGCCTTCGCGTAACCAAGCCCGCGAGTTCCCGGCGCCCCGCGCATTGCTCCCGCAGGCACTCTCGTCGGCACCCAACACCATCAATCCGCTGAGCCTGCAGGCACCGATTCGTCGTCGAGCCAGGCGGCGATCAGGGCGGCGACGGCGGTGGGTTGTTCGGTGTGGGCGGCGTGGCCGGCATCGGGGACCGCGGCGAACTCGCCGCG
>JAEZFY010000106.1 GCA_023417265.1 Actinomycetes bacterium
TCGGTGGTCTGGGCGTCGGCGGTGAGCAGCGTGGCGGATGGAACGCGGCGCTGCGCCGCGCCGGTCATCGCCGGCGAGATGTCGACACCGACCGCCGCCACACCCGCCGCGGCGGCCGCCTCGAGCAACGTGCCGGCGCCGCAGCCGACGTCGAGCACGCGCCGGGCCGAGCCGAGCTCGGCGGCCTCGAGGATCGCCGCCGTGACGGGCCGGACCGCCGAATCGAAGATCCGTTCGTGCTCGACCCATCCGCTCGCCCCGGTCGCCCAATTGGCGGCCATCGCGTCATTCGTCATGACCGCGAACGTACTCCTGCAGCTCGGCCAGGGTGGGCGGGTCGGCGCCAGCCCGTTGCACGCTCAACTCGGCGGCACGCGACGCCACGCCGACGTGACGGGCGAGCTCGGCCACGTCGATCGCGCGGAGGCGCGGCCGGGCGTCGGCGCCGAGCAACCCCGCCTCGCCGAGGCTCCACAGCAACCCCGCCGAGAACGTGTCCCCGGCGCCGACGGTGTCGACCACGGCGACGGCTGCAGGCGGCTCCGCGTGGCGGCCGGCGGCGCACCACGCCACCGCCCCAGCCGCGCCACGCGTCATCACCACGATCGCCGGGCCGGCCGCCAGCCAGCGTTCGGCCACGCGTTCGCTGGGTACGTCGGGCGCCAGCCAGGCGAGGTCCTCGTCGCTGACCTTGACAACGTCGGCCACGCCGACGAGACGCTCGACGATCGCCAGCGTCTCGGCGCGCGGCGGCATCAGCGCCGGGCGCACGTTCGGGTCGTAGCTGACGGTTGCCGACTGCCGGGCGGCGGCGAGCAGGGGCGCCACGTCCGGTTCGATCACCGCCGCGATCGAACCGGTGTGCACGGTGGTCGTGCCGGGTTCGACGGCGGCGCCGCGGGCGAGTTGCCAGGCGAGATCGAACTCGTAGCGGGCAACACCCGATGCGTCGAGCTGCGCCAGCGCCGACGGCGTGCGGGTTGCCGCGTCGCTGCCGGCGACGAGCGTGACGCCGACGCCGATGAGCCACTCGCGGAGGCGCCGACCGTGCTCGTCGTCGGCGAGCCACGTCGCCAGGCGGGCCGGCTGGCCGAGCCGTGCCAGGGCGACGGCAACGTTGGCCACGCTGCCGCCGGGATGCTCGGCGATCGAGCCGTCGGCGGCGTGGACGATGTCGATCAACGCCTCGCCCACGGCCAGGACGTGCGGCGGCATGACCGCACGGTAGCGAAGCCGGCACGGAGACGGGGACTTCTCCCCGTGGCGTCGGTTGACATCGAACATCTGTTCCCTTATCATGTTCGTATGTTCGCTGAACTGCTCGACGACTACCGGCGGTGGGAGCCTGCCGCGCTCGACGCCGAGTTCCGCCGCCTCGAGGTCGAGGCCCGTGCGCTCGAGGCCCGCCGCCTGGCGCTGCTGTCGGTGGTCGACACCAAGCAGGTCGGTCGTGCCGACGGCCATCTGTCAACGAAGGCGTACCTGAAGGGCGTGGCCCGCACGTCGGGGTCGCTCGCCGCAGCCTCGATCCGGCGCGCCCGCACGTGCCGCGACGCGCCGGCCATCGGCGAGGCCCTGGCGGCTGGGCACATCGGCCTGGCCCAGGTCGACGAGCTCTCGCGTGTGCACGCCAACGGCCGCGTCAGTGACCTGCTCCCCCACGCCGCTGCCGAGTTGCTCGAACACGCCGAGCACGAGTCGCACACGCAGTTCAGCCGGACGGTCAGTCAGTTCATCATGTTCGCCGACCTCGAAGGCGCCTGGCAGAACCACCTCGACAGCGTCGAGGGTCGCTCCGCCTCGGTCGACGTCGTCGGCGACGAGGTGGTCGTCACCGCGACCGGCGGCGGGGCCCTGCTCGGCGAACAGCTCACGGCGGTGTTCCGGGCGTTCCTCCAACGCGAAGCCGATCGCGACCTCGCCGCGCGCCGCGCCGAGCACGGCGACCGGGCGTTGTCGTTCCCGCTCCCCCGCTCGCGGGCCCAGCGGGCGTTCGACGCCCTGGCGGCGATCTTCACCGCCGCCCGCAAAGCCGCCGACGCCGGCCTCGAGGGCGAGCTCCCCCCGATCGTGGTCAACGTCCTGTTCGATCAGCGCTCGGCGGGCGCGTTCCTCGAGCGTGCTGGCCTCGTCCTGCCGGACGGCAACGTGCTCGACGTCGCCGAACTCGACGACACGCAGGTCGCGGCGCTGCTCGACGAGCTCAGCCGCGACGCCCACGATCTGCTCGACCGGCGCTGCGAAACCGAGTCGGGGCACGCGGTCCACCCACTCCTGCTGCTCCGCGCACTGCTCACCGAGCACGTCCGCCGGGTCGTGGTCAACGGTCCCGACACGATCATCAACTACGGCCGCTCCGCCCGGGTGTTCACCGGCTCGGCGCGTCGGGCGGCACTGCTCCTCACGGCGCACTGCGAACACCCGGGCTGCGATCTCGGCGGGAGCGCCCGCCAGGTCGACCACAACATCCCGTGGGCCGAGGGCGGGCGCACCGACCAGGCCAACAGCACCGTCCTGCACGGTGCCCACAACCGGTTCAAACACGACGCCCGATGGCGACGAACGAGGGCCGACGACGGCCGCGCCTACTGGGTCCGACCCGACGGATCGCTCGTGCTCGCCGCCGGCGAACGCGCGCCGGGCCTCACCGACGCTGAAGAAGAACAAGCCACCCGCCGACGGCTCGACGCGCTCTTCGCCGCCCGCGTGGCGTAAACCTCAGCTGATCGCCAACGGCTCCTCGGTGATCGCCCCGTCGACGATGCGGAAGCTGCGCAGCTCCGGGCTGTCACGCTTGAGCGACACGATCAGGTAATGCCACTCCGGGTCGGGCGCCTGGTTCACGTCCGTGGGGCTCGGATACGGCTCGGAGTGGGTGTGGCTGTGCACCACGCCCACGATCTCCCAGCCGTGATCCTCGGCGTCGAGCTCGGCCCGCAGGTGGTCCTTCGGGTCGATCGTGTACAGCTGCGCCGAGGCGGCGATGTTCGTGCACGGATAGAAGCGCACGGCCTCACCCTCGCCGCCGGCGATCAGCCCGCACGCCTCCAACGGATACTCGCGGAACGCCAGGTCGCAGATCGCGTCGAAGACATCCCGGGAGATTCGCAACACAGCCGCACGGTAGCGTTGTCCCGCTCATGGCGAAGAAGAAGGCACCGAAGGGCACCAAGCCCGGCACCACGCTGATCGCCGGCAACCGGGCGGCCCGCCGCAACTACGTCATCGACGACACCCTCGAAGCCGGCGTGGTGCTGCTCGGCAGCGAGGTCAAGGCGATGCGCGAAGCCCAGGTGCAGCTCGCCGATGCGTACGCCCGCATCCGGGGCGGCGAAGTGTGGCTCGAAGGTGTCCACGTCGCCCCGTACTCGATGGCCGTCGGCTTCGGCGCCCACGACCCCGACCGGCCACGCAAGCTGCTGCTCCACCAGGAGGAGATCCGCAAGCTCAAGGCCCGCGTCGACACCGAGCGCGTGTCGCTCGTACCGCTCAGCCTGTACTTCCGCGACGGGCGCGTGAAGGTCGAGCTCGGCGTCGGCAAGGGCACCACCAAAGGCGACAAGCGCCAAGCGATGGCCGCCCGCGACGCCGAGCGGGAAACGGCCCGCGAGCTCGCCCGCTACCGAAAGGGACAGTGATGGCCGACCTCGCCGAACTGGTCGCGTCCGCCGCGTCCGACGGCTTCTCCGGCGTGGTACGCGTCAGCGTCGACGGCGAGCTCGTCCACGAATCCGCCGTCGGCCTGGCCAACCGCGCCCACGACGTGCCGATCACACTCGACACCCGGCTGGCGGTCGCCAGCGGCGCCAAGACGTTCACTGCGCTCACCGTGCTGGCGCTCGTCGAACGCGGCGCGCTGGCACTCGACACGCCGGCCCGGTCGCTGCTCGGCAACGACGTGCCCGCGCTCGACAACACGGTGACGGTCGAGCACCTGCTCGCCCACCGATCCGGGTTCGGCGACTACCTCGACGAGGAAGCCCTCGACGACATCACCGACTACGTGCTGAGCGTGCCCACCCAGCGCCTCGCCACCCCGGACGACTACCTGGTGCTGATGGACGGGCTGACGATGCTCACCGAGCCGGGCGAGCAGTTCGTCTACAACAACGGCGGCTACGTGCTGCTCGCCGTGCTCGCCGAGCGCGCGGCGGGGGCCCCGTACCACGACCTCGTCGACGAGCTCGTCTGCCGCCCGGCCGGGCTGACCGCCACGGGGTTCCCGTTCTCCGACGAGCCGACCGCCGACGTCGCCACCGGCTACCTGCACGCCGACGGGCTGCGCACCAACGTGCTGCACATGCCGCGGCGCGGGCTCGGCGACGGCGGCGTGGCCACCACCGTCGGCGACATCGACCGCCTGTGGGACGCGCTGTTCGCCGGGGCGATCGTGTCGCCCGAACTCGTCAACCGGATGACCACCGCCCAGGGGTTCGAGGACGACGGCGACGGCTACGGGTGGGGCTGCTCGGTGGTCGACGACGGGGCCACGATCGGCATGGGCGGCTACGACCCCGGGATCTCGTTCGGCTCGCGGCGCACGCCCGGCACGGGCACGAGCTGGACGGTGATCTCGAACCACACCGACGGCGCCTGGCCCGTGATCCGCGCGATCCGCGCCGCGCTCAGCTGAAGCGTTCCCGATAGAGGTCGCGCAGGAGCGCCACTTCGGCGCCGTGGTGGGCGACCTCGTGCTGGGCGTGCTCGACGAGGTCGTACAGGTTGTGGGCGTGCCACTCGCCGAACGCCGGGCCGAGCTGCTGCCACCACTCGTCGGCGGCGCGCGCGAGGCACCGCTCGCGGAAGCCGCGGTAGGCGGCGTCGAGATCGGCGAGTACCCGCGCCGGCTCGAGGTGCCAGGCCTCGCCGGCAACCGACGCGAACGTCTCGCCGAAGGCGCCCTCCGAGTACCCGTCGAGGCAGCCGATGGCGATGTGCCAGAGGCGCCAGTTGATGGTGGGCACCGGGCGGGGCCCGGCCTCGTGATCCTGCGCGTGAGCGGTGGCGCTCCCGTCCGGGTTGGGCTGGACGGCCCACGTGTTCGCTACCGGTTCCCACTGCAACTCGTCGGTGGTGATCCCGTCGAGGCGGGCGATCAGCTGCCCCCACACGTAGTCGAGCGAGTCGACGACCGGGCGGCGCGGGTCGGTGGTGGGGCGGTCGGGGCGGGGCATGCCGCGACGGTACGGCGCCAGCCGGTCAGGAACGGTCCGGCTTTCGGCGCGTGTGCTTGGCGAGTTCGCCGAGCGCGACGCGGCGGCTCTTGCCGCGCACCCGGCGGCGGTCGAGACGGTCGCTGAGCGCCGCGCCGTTGAGCACAGCGACGAGGTCGCGGCGCTGCTTGCGGGTGCGCAGCTTGCGCAACACGATCGGTTTCGACAGCTCGACGACCACCACCGGGCCGACGCACACCTCGAGGCAGCGCACGACCGACACGTCGGCGTCCGCGCCGAGCTCCGACCGCAGCTCGCGGTAACCCTCGGCGCGACGGCAGTCCTTGCCGGCGCACAGCGCCACACACGGGCGTGCGCTCATCTCGCCCGAGGGTACCGGCATCGCTAACGTCGCCGTCCGTGTTCACCCCGCGCCCGTGGCTGTCACCCGTCGCCCAGGCCCGCGAGGCCGAGATCGCCGCGAGCTGGCCGAGCACCAGCGCCGAGCTCGCCGACCGGGTCGAGGCGCTGACCGCCGCCAACGCGGCGATCCACGACGTCGAGTGCGTCAACCTCAACCCGGCCACGAACGTCATGAACCCGCGCGCCGAAGCCTTGCTCGGGGCCGGGCTCGGGTCGCGCCCGTCGCTCGGACACGCCGGCGAGAAGTACGAGATGGGCCTCGAGGCGATCGAACAGATCGAGGTGCTCGCGGCCGCGCTTGCCGCACAGGTGATGGGCGCCCGGTTCGCCGAGGTGCGCGTGCCGTCCGGGTCGATCGCCAACCTCTACGTGTTCATGGCGACCTGCCGCCCCGGCGACGCCATCGTGGTTCCGCCGCCCACGATCGGCGGCCACGTCACCCACGACACCGCCGGCGCGGCCGGCCTGTACGGGCTCGAGATCCACTACGCCCCGGTCGACGCCGAGCGCTACACCGTCGACGTCGCGGCGCTGGCGGCGCTCGTCGAGCAGGTCCAGCCACGCTTGGTGACGCTCGGCGGGAGCCTCAACCTGCTCCCCCACCCGGTCGCCGAGGTCGCCGAGATCGCCCACGCGGCGGGCGCCAAGCTGATGTTCGACGCCGCCCACGCGTGCGGCATGTTGGCCGGCGGCGTGTGGCCGAACCCGCTCGACGCCGGCGCCGACGCGATCACGATGAGCACCTACAAGAGCCTCGGCGGCCCACCCGCCGGGCTCGTGCTCACCAACGACGCCGAACTCGCCGCACGCGTCGACGCGATCGCCCATCCCGGGCTGACCGCCAACTTCGACGTGGGCAACACCGCCGCGCTGGCCGTCGCCCTGCTCGACTGGATCGACCACGGGCACGCCTACGCCACCGCGATGGCCGCCACCGCGGCAGCCCTGGCAGGCGAACTCAGCGGGCGCGGCGTCGCCCCGTTCACCACGATCGGTGGGGCCACCACCAGCCACCAGTTCGCGTTGCGCGTCGAACACGGGCACGCCACCGCCGTGCGGCTGCGCCAGGCCAACCTGCTCGCCAGCGCAATCGGGCTTCCCGACGGCGACGGCCTGCGACTCGGCACCCCCGAGATCGTGCGCCGCGGGATGCCGCCGGCCGAGATGCCCGAGTTGGCGGAACTTATCGCCCGGGCACTGACGAGCGACCCCGACTCGGTCGCCGCCGACGTCACCGCGTTCCGCGGGCGCTTCGGCGGAGTCGCGTTCGTCTCGCGCTAACGTCGACCGCGACAACCAGTCCCCGGGGAGTCCGTGCAATCGGGCTGAGAGGGCACCTACCCGTGGTGCCGACCCGCCGACCTGATCTGGATCATGCCAGCGAAGGGAGCCCAGCATTCTTGCTGAAATTCACGTGTCGCCCAACCCGCCGGGTACGGCCACCGACGTGTACGCGCACGTCGAGGCCGCGATCGCGGTCGTCGCGGCGAGCGGCCTGCACCACGAGGTGGGCGCGCTCGGCACGACGTTCGAGGGTGCCGCCGACGACGTGTGGGCCACGCTCCGGGCCGCTCACGAGGCGGTGCTCGCCGCCGGGGCGACGAGCGTGATCACGTCGATCCGGCTCGGCCAGCGTGCCACCGACGACGCGCCCGACGGCGTATGGCGGATGGAGCAGCTGACCGCCAAGTTCCGGTGAGCATCCTCCCCGCGCTGGCGCTGATCGCGGCCGGCATCGGGTTCTGGGAGGTGTGGGTGCGCGTGCGCGACACGCCCGACTACGTCCTCCCACCGCCCTCGCAGATCTGGTCCGCCTTCGCCGACGACCCCGGGCTCGTGGGACATCACCTGACGACCACGCTCGCCGAGGCTGGCATCGGGCTCGTGATCGGCACTGCGGCCGGCGTCGCGGTGGCCGGCATCATGGCCAGCGTGCCGCTCGCTCGGCGCGTGCTCGGGCCGATCGTGGTCGCCAGCCAGACCGTGCCGATGATGGTCCTCGCCCCGCTGCTCGTCCTCTGGTTCGACTACGGCTGGACCCCGAAAGTGATCGTGGTCGCCCTGATCACGTTCTTCCCGGTCGCGATCGCCACGGTCGGCGGGCTCACCGGCACACCCCCCGAACACGTCGAGCTGATCGAGTCGATGGGCGCCGAACCGAACGTGGTGCTGCGCAAGGTGCGCATCCCGCACGCCCTGCCGGCGCTGTTCGACGGCCTACGGATCGCCTCGGCGTACACGATCGCCGGGGCTGTGATCGCCGAGTGGAGCGGCGCCAGCCGCGGGCTCGGGATCTACCTCAACAACTCCCAAGCCGCGTTCCGGGTCGACCGGGTGTTCGTCGGCGTGGCCGTGATCGCAATCTGCTCGAGCGGCCTGTTCCTCCTCATCGGCGGGGTCGCCCGCCTCGTCTGCCCCTGGTACTTCGCTCGTGAAAGGAGCCGCGCCTGATGCGCCGCCCACTGTTCCTCCTCGCCGCC
>JAEZFY010000146.1 GCA_023417265.1 Actinomycetes bacterium
CCCCACGGCGCCGCCCTCACGCAACGGCGATCAAGCGGTTCGTCGGCGGGCGACCGCGCCGGCCAGGAGCGCGCCGGCGGCGAGCAGACCCGCGGCGACCATCGTCTGCATCGAGGTCGACTGACCGGTGGCGGGGAGCACCGGCGCGACCGTGGGGGCTGCTGTCGTCGGTGTACTCGTCGTGGTCGTCGCCGGCGCCATCGTCGTGCTGGTCGTACTCGTCGTGGTCGTGGTGGTCGTCGTGGCCGCCGCTTGTACCACGACCTGGGCGGTGACCGGCGCGCTCGCTGCGCCGTCCTTGTCGACCGCGATGAGCGTGAGTGTCACCGTGCCGGGTTCCGTGTACGTGTGCGTTGCCGTGGCCGCGGCCGGGCCGCTCGGCGTCTCGTCGACGACGCCGTCGCCGTCCCAGTCGATGCGATAGGTGAACGATGCCGCGGCGTCGACCGGCCCGGCGTCCGATGCGCCGAGGTCGATCGTCACCGCTACGCCGACGGTCGCCGAGGCGGGCGCGCCGAGGCTCGCCAGGGGGGCGACGTTGGTGATCGCGAGCGTCGTTGCGTCGGTGTCGGCGTCGATGCTCTCGGTCACGCGCAGCGCCACGGGAAGCGGGCCGGCGGGCCCGTCCGCCAGCCCGAGCGCGGCGAGCTGCACGGCCGAGATCGTCGGCGCCACGCCGGTGGCGTCGTCGTAGACGGAGTCGCCGTCGAGGTCCCAGGCGTACACGGCCGCCGCCCCGGCCAGCGTGGCCGAGCCGTCGAGCTGCAGATCGGCACCTTCGGCGATGGTGTACGGGCCACCCGCGTCGGCGACGATCGGTGCCGCTTCCACGAGCCGGATCGCATGCTCGGGTTCGCTGGCGATGAAGATCGACCCGCGCGAGTCGACGTCGACGCGGATCGGGTTGCCGACGGTTGCTCCGGTCGCCGGGCCGCCGTCACCGGCCCCGCAGCAGCCTCCGTTGCCGGCCACCGTCGAGATGATGCCGGTTATGACGTTGACCATGCGGACGCGGTTGTTGCTGGTGTCGGCGATGTACACGTTCCCGTCCGGTGCGACCGCCACCCCGTCGGGACTGTTCAACTGGGCCGACGTGGCGGCGAAGCTGTCGCCCGAGAATCCGCTCGTGTAGTTGCCGGCGAACACGGTGACCGTGCCGCCCGTGATGCGCCGCACCAGGTTGGTGCCCTCGTCGGCCACGTACACCGTGCCGTCGATCGCCACGGCCACGTCTTTGGGCCCGGAGAACGTCGCCGAGAGGGCGGGGCCGTTGTCGCCGCCGCCCACGCCCGTGCCTGCCAGCAAGGAGATGGTGTCGGTCGCGACATCGATGCGCCGGATCCGGTTGTTGCCGCGATCGGCGACGTACACGTCGCCGTCCGGGCCGACGTCGATACCGCCGATCGTGTTGAAGCGGGCGGCGAGCGCCGGACCGCCGTCGCCGGCGTAGCCGTTCGAGTCGCCGGCGATGATCTCGGCGGTGAACGGGCCACCGCCGCCGATCGCCACGCGGCTGACCCGGCTGATCCCGGCCCCCTCTTCGGTGAAGTACAGCAGCTGGGCGGCATCGTCGACGGCGACGTCGACCGGGTTCAGCAGACCGCCGACGATCGTCGTCACGGTGCGGTCCAGGGCGACGACCCGGATCCGATTGTTGGCCCGATCGGCGATGAACACCCGCCCGTCGGCGGCGATGGCGACGCCGGTCGGGCCGTTCAACTGGCTGCTGCTCGCCGGCACGCCGTCGGCGCCCAGCCCGGCTGCATACGTCCCGGCATACCGCGTGATGTCGCCGCTCGCCGCACCGGCGTTGCCGCCGGCCAACCCGGTCAGCAGCGTCGCGGCGATCGCCGCGTGCATCCACGTGCGCCGTCGTGGTCGACCTACCTGCATGGCTCCACCCCTTGTCCCTCGGCCATCGCTGGCTCCCCGGGCGCACGATAGTCACGCCGGCGGCATGCCCAGAACGCTGACCGACGGGCCGCCAGGTTGGGACTTTCGGCCCCGTTACCGCCGGCGGTCGGGCGCCGACAATCGGTACATGTTCGTGAAGCGTTCCCTCCGCCGGGTCGCCCCGGTGGTTGTCGTCCTCGGTGGCTTGCTGCTCGGCGGCTGCGCCGGCGACGGTGCCGCCGGTGACGCGGTGGTGATCGACGTCGAGCTCGGCAACTACTGGATCTCGCCCGAGACGCTCGCCGCCCCGGCAGGGGTCGACGTCGCCTTGCGCGTGAAGAACGTCGACCCGACGCTCGAGCACAACCTCGTGGCCGCCGGCAAGGGCACCCGTACGCTCGCTCCCGGTGAGGAGCAGATCCTGCCGATGGGAACGATGACCGCAGGCATGTTCCCGATGTGGTGCGACGTGTCCGGCCACGCCCAGATGGGTCAGACCGGCACGTTCGTCGTCACCGACCAGGCGGACACCGCCGGGTAGCCGGACGACCGACTGAGGCCACCGCTGGTCGGGCCCGGTCGTGAGATCGCCAGGTGCGTGCGAGAGAATGCCCGCGCCACGACGGCTGAGCGGCGGGAGCCCTGATGCACACCACGACCTACGACGACAGCGTGACCCGCCAGGCCACCGATCTGCCGGCTGTGTACGGCAACGTCGACTTTACGATCGTCCCCGAGCGCTTCGACGCCGACGCGCACCCGGACGACGCCCGGTTCGCACCGGTGCGCGGGGCGATCGCCCGCGTGCTCGAACGCCCGGACCTGATGGAGACGATCCGCAATGCGACGATGCGCGGTGACCGGTGGGCCGACGCCTACGCGGCGCTGATCCCCCAGTACGGATTGCGGGCCCTGATCGAGATGCTCGAGACCGCCTGCGCCGAAGGGGTCGCCGCGGTCGCCGACGCCCCGCCCGAGCTGGGCGCCCTGATCGCCGCCATGGAAGCCACTCCCGAGTGGGTCGACATGGACCTCGTCGAGGCCGGCGCCCGCACCGAGCGGATCGGCATGGCCGTCACCAGCCCGCTGGCGATCCGCGGTGCGTTCCTCGCCACGTTCCTGAACCAGTACGCGGCGCTGCCGATGACGATGACCGGCACGCTCTCGAACGAGGCCGCCGCCAAGCGCGTGTTCGAGACCGCCAGCTTCTTCACGGCCACCACGCTGCCGGGCGCGTTGCGCCGCGACGGCAAGGGCTTCGAAGCCGCCGCCAAGGTACGCCTGATGCACTCGATGGTGCGCTTCCACCTGCTCTCGTCGGGGCGCTGGGACGTCGCCACCTACGGCATCCCGATCCCCCAGGTCGACCAGATGCCTGCCGGGTTGATCGGCGTGTTCCTGATGGCCGCCGAGGTCCTCAAGCAGGGTCGCACCGAGTTCACGGCCGACGAGCGGGCGCGGGTCGAGCTCTCGCGCTACCGGTGCTTCCTGCTCGGCCTGCCCGAGAACCTGCTCGGCGAGACGCCCCAGGAGATCACCGATCTCCTGATGGCTCGCCACGCATCGTTGCGCGAGGCGTACGACGACGAGATCTGCGGGTCGCTCGTGCGCGGCACGTTGAGCGCCGACTTGTTCGACACGTCGACGGTGCGCGGCAAGGTCCACAACTGGCTCGAAGGCGGGTTCTCGCGATTCGTCCTGATCAAGAGCTTCCTCGGCGGCGACGCCGAGCGGGCCGAATCGATCGGCATCGAGTTCGATCGGCGTCACAAGGTCGCCGCCGCGACCGCGGTCGGGGTACTGGCGGCGAAAACGTTCGGTTACCGGGTGGGCCTACAACTCCCGGTCGTGGCACCCGCCGTCGACCGGCACCTCAACGCCCGGATCGCCCGGCTGCTCGATTCGTACGGTCACGCCGACTTCGTCACCGATCCGGCGAAGTACCAGATCGCCGCCTGACGGAGCGACGCTCCGGACGGCGAGCTCGGGGGTTGGCCGGGGATCGGCCGCTCGGCGACAACGCTTCCCCACGGAGCTGACCGTGGGGCCGTTACTCCGCTCGCCACCGATCCGGTACAGTGCCGGCTGGCGTGCCGGGAAGTCTGGTCGGCGATTCACATCTCAACGATCAGGCAGGAGTCCCGTGTGACGCGCTACCCCCCGACGTTGCCGCCGCGGCGGCCGTCTGACGTCGCGCCTGGCGCGGGGGGCGCGTGCTGTTCGTCCTGCTGATCCTCCACGCCGTGTGCGGCGCCGCGGCACTGGTCGCCGGCCGTCGGCTCGGGCGCCTGACGTGGGTGCTCGCCGCGGCCGCGCCTGCCACGACCGTCGCCTGGCTGATCGTCGAGCGGCGCGCGATCGGGAGCGGCGGCGTCACCGCCACCGCCGACTGGGTGCCGACGCTCGGTCTGACGTTCGATCTGCGCGTCGACACGTTCGCGGCGCTGATGATCACGCTCGTCGCCGGCATCGGTGTGCTCGTCGACGTGTACGCGCTGGCGTACTTCGGGCGCTCGCCGGCGATCGCCCGGGCGGCCGGACTGTTGACGCTGTTCGCCGGATCGATGCTCGGGGTGGTCGTCGCCGACAACCTGCTCGTGCTGTACCTGTTCTGGGAACTGACGTCGGTCACGTCGTACCTGCTGATCGGCGTCGACGACACCGATCCGGACGCCCGCGCCGCCGCGCAGCACGCCTTGCTGGTTACCGGGTTGGGAGGGCTCGTGATGCTCGGCGGCTTCGTCGTGTTGGGGAGCGCAGCGGGCACGTTCCGGCTCAGCGAGCTGCTCGCCGACCCGCCGACGGGCAACGCCACCGCGGTGGCCCTGGTGTTGATCCTCGTCGGGGCGTTCACGAAGTCGGCGCAGTACCCGTTCCATTCGTGGCTCCCGGGCGCAATGGTGGCACCGACACCGATCAGCGCCTACCTGCACTCGGCCGCGATGGTGAAAGCCGGCATCTACCTGATCGCCCGCTTGGCCCCGGCGTTCGCCGAGGTGGAGCCGTGGCGCCCGCTCGTCGTCAGCGTCGGCCTCGTGACCATGATCGCCGGAGGTTTGCGCGCCCTGCGCCCGTTCGATCTGAAGCAGTTGCTGGCCTTCGGCACGATCAGCCAGCTCGGGTTGCTGACCGTCCTGCTCGGCATCGGTCGTCCAGCGGCCACCGCGGCCGGGTGCGCCGTGTTGCTCGCCCACGGCCTGTTCAAGGCGGCGCTGTTCATGGTGGTCGGCATCGTCGACCACGCGGCCCACACCCGGGACATCCGTGAGCTGCCGACGTTCGGCCCGGGATGGCGGGCAACCCGGGCCGTCGCCGTGGTGAGCGCGGCGTCGATGGCAGCGATCCCGCCGCTGGCCGGGTTCCTCGCCAAGGAGCAGGCCTACGCCGCGCTGGCCGACGGCTCGGCTGGCGACCGCATCGTGCTCGCCGGCATCGTCGCCGGATCGGTCCTGACCGTCGCCTACAGCGTGCGTCTCGTCGCCGCCCTGCTGCACCCGGCGCTGATCACCGGCCGCCCGCCCGAACGGGTCACCGAGCACGCACCGGGCCGCGGGTTCGTGTTTCCCGGCGTCGTACTTGCGGCGGCGACGGTGCTGTTGGGCGTCGTGCCGGCGATGTGGTCCGACCTCGTCGACGGTGCCGCCCAGGCGCTCGATCCGCGCTCCCACGCGCACCTCGTGTTGTGGCACGGCGTCTCGGCACCGCTCGTGCTGTCGCTGCTCACGTTGGGCCTCGGCGCGCTGGTCTTCTGGCAGCGCCGTGCGGTTGCCGTCGTGCAGGCGCGCCTCACGATCCCGATGACGGGCAGCGATGTCTACGAGGCCGTGCTGCGGGCGACACTCCGGGGCGCGGCCCGGATCACCGCCCTCGCGCAGTCCGGTTCGTTGCGCGTCTACACCACCGTGATCCTGGCGACCGCGGTGCTCGCCCCGGGGGCGGCGATGCTGGCGGGTCGCTGGTGGTCGGGGTGGCCCGACCTGGTGGGTTCGCCGGCCCACGTGCCGATCGCGGCGATCCTGATCGGTGGGGCGTTGGCGACGACGTTGGCCCGGCGCCGTTTCGCCGCCGCGCTGCTGCTCGGCGTCGTCGGGTACGGGATGGCGCTGCTGTTCGTCGTCCACGGCGCTCCCGACCTGGCGCTGACCCAGTTCGCCGTGGAGACCTTGTCGGTCGTCGTGTTCCTGCTCGTGTTCCGGGTGTTGCCGGCCCGCTTCGAGCGCCCCGGCCCGACGATCGGACAGATCCCGCGGGTGGCGCTGTCGCTGCTCGTCGGGGCATTCGTGATGATCATGGCGCTGGCCGCCTCCGGGTCGCGCACCGAGCCGTCGATCGCCGAGGAGATGTCGGCGCGGGCGCTGCCCGACGGCGACGGCCGCAACGTCGTCAACGTGATCCTCGTCGACATCCGCGGCCTCGACACCGTCGGCGAGACGACCGTGCTCGTCACTGCAGGCATCGGAATCACCGCCCTCGCCCGTATCGGGCGCACACCGCGCGTGCGCCCCCGGCGCGCCGGTGGCCAGCGGGCAGGGAGGGCGTGACGATGCGCCGTTCGCTGATCCTCGACACGACCGTGCGGCTCGTCGTCGACGCCGCGATCGTGCTGTCGGTGTACCTGCTGTTCGCCGGGCACAACCAGCCCGGAGGGGGCTTCGTCGGCGGCCTCGTCGCCGCCGCCGCGTTCGCCCTGCGCTACATCGCCGGTGGATTCGACGAGTTGCTGGCGACGTTGCGGGTGCGCCCGTGGAACCTGTTGTCGGCCGGGTTGGCGCTGGCCGTCGGTTCGGCGTTGGCGCCGCTCGCGTTCGGGAACGCGCCGCTCGACCATCGCTCCGTCGAGTGGCAGTTCGAGCTGCTCGGCAAGGTCAAGATCACGTCGGCGACGGTGTTCGACACCGGCGTGTATCTCATAGTCGTCGGGCTCGTGCTGATGATCTTCGAGGCGCTCGGCGACGCCGCCGACGCCAGCCGCGACAACCCGGCGGGAGCGCCGTCGTGACGGTGCTGCTGATGTTCGTGGCCGGTGCGCTGTGCGCCTGCGGCACGTATCTCCTGCTCGGGCGCCAGCTCAGCCGAGTCGTGATCGGAATCGGCCTGCTCGGGCACGGTGTCAACGTCGTGCTCGTCCTGTCCGGCGGAGCGGGCGGCGACCCGGCGTTCGCCGGTGACGACCCGGCCGGTTTCGCCGATCCGCTCCCCCAGGCGTTCGTGCTCACCGCGATCGTGATCACGTTCGGGGTGATCGCGTTCCTGCTGGCACTCGCCTACCGGAGTTGGCTCGTCACCGCCGACGACAAGGTCGAAGACGACGTCGAGGACCGCCGTATCGCCCGCCTCGGCGGCCGCGAGGTGGAGCCGTGACCGCGCTCGTGTCGCTCCCGATCCTGCTGCCGCTGTTCGGGGCCGCGTTGGCGATCGCGCTCGGCCGGTGGCGCCCGGCGCAACGGATCGTGAGCGTCGCGACCCTGTCCGCCGTCGCCGTCACCAACGTGGCCCTTCTGATCCGTGTCGACGACGGCGGCACGTCGGCCGTCCACGTCGGCGCGTGGCGGGCGCCGGTGGGGATCACGCTGGTCGCCGACCGGCTCGCCGCGATCATGCTCGTCGTGGCCACGGCGATGCTGCTGGCAGTGCTCGTGTTCGCGATCGGCCAGCCCGGCGCCGAACGCCACCACGTC
This sequence comes from Actinomycetes bacterium, assembly GCA_023417265.1. Classification (GTDB taxonomy): domain Bacteria; phylum Actinomycetota; class Acidimicrobiia; order Acidimicrobiales; family Ilumatobacteraceae; genus Ilumatobacter. The sequence continues at coordinate 7,572 of JAEZFY010000146.1, forward strand.
GGATTCCACCCCGTCTACCTGGTGCTCGCGGCGGGGATCGCGATGGCGTTCCTCACCGGCGACCTGTTCAACCTGTTCGTCGCCTTCGAGGTCACGCTGATGGCCAGCTACGTGCTGATCACCCTCGGCGGGCGCCCCGACCAGGTGCGCGCCGGGATGACCTACGTGGTGATCAACCTGATCGCCTCGAGCCTGTTCCTGCTCGCGCTCGGCTTCGTCTACGCCGCCACGGGCACCGTCAACCTGGCCGACCTGCACGCCAAGATCGGCGCGCTCCCCGACGGCCTGCGCAGCGGGCTGGCCGTGCTGCTGATCGTCGTGTTCGGTATCAAGGCGGCGATCTTCCCGCTGTTCTTCTGGCTGCCCGACAGCTACCCGACCGCGCCGACAGCGGTCACGGCTGTGTTCGCCGGGCTGCTCACGAAGGTCGGCGTGTACGCCATCATCCGCAGCCAGACGCTGCTCTTCCCACCCGACACGCAGCCCGGCAACCTGTTGCTGATCGTCGCCGGGTTGACGATGGTGGTCGGCGTGTTCGGGGCGATCAGCCAGAACGACGTCAAGCGGATCCTGTCGTTCCACATCGTCAGCCAGATCGGCTACATGATCATGGGGCTCGGCTTGTTCACGGTCGCCGGGCTCGCCGGGGCGGTGATCTACATCGTCCACCACATCGTCGTGAAGACCGCCCTGTTCCTCGTTGCCGGGCTGATCGAGGAGCGCGCCGGCACCGGGCAACTGGGGCGACTGTCCGGCCTGGCCCGCCTCGAGCCGGCGCTCTCGGTGCTGTTCCTGGTGCCGGCCCTCAGCCTCGCCGGGGTGCCACCGCTGTCGGGATTCGTTGCCAAGCTGGCGCTCGTCGAGGCCGGGGTCGATGGCCGCGAGTACCTGATCGTCGCCGTCAGCCTGGCCGTGAGCCTGCTCACGCTGTACTCGATGACGAAGATCTGGTCGAACGCGTTCTGGGGCGAACCGGGCGCGCTCGCGCCGACCCCGGCCGGGCGCGGTGGGCGGCTCTTGATGACCGGCGCCACCGCCGGGCTGGTGGCGATGAGCGTGGCGATCAGCGTGTGGGCCGGACCGTTGTACGCCCTGTCGCAACGCACCGCCGACGACCTCGTCGACCCGGCCGGCTACATCGAAACGGTGCTCGGCCGATGACCCGGGTGGTCCGCCTCGTGTGGCTCACTGGGGTCTGGGTGGCGTTGTGGTCGGACGTCTCGTTCGCCAACGTGCTGAGCGGGTTGCTGGTCGCCGCCGCGATCGTCGCCCTGTTCGACACGTGGCACACCGGGCGGGTCGTCGTGCGCCCGGTCGCGGTGCTCAGGTTCACCGGATTCTTCCTGTACCAGCTCGCCCGCTCCACACTCGTCGTCGCCCGCACGGTGCTGACCCCCCACGACCGGATCCGGACCGGCATCGTCGCCGTCCCGTTGCGCGGCTGCTCCGACGCCGTCGCCACGTTGATCGCCGACGCCATCAGCCTCACCCCGGGCACATTGACGCTCGAGGTCCGCCGCGACCCATTGACCTTGTACGTGCACGCCCTCGACGTGCGCGACATCACCGTGTTGCAGCGCGAGATCCGCACCCTCGAGGTACTCGCCGTCAAGGCCTTCGGCGACGCCGACGCCCTCGCCGGGCTGGCCGTCGACGACACCACTTCCTGGAGGAGCCGTTGATCGTCGCCGCCGTCGTCCTGCTCGTACTCGCCGGGGCGTGCTTCCTCGCCCGGGCGATCCGCGGGCCGTCGCTCGCCGACCGGGTCGTCGCCGTCGACGGTCTGGTCGTGACGATCGTCGCCGCGATCGTGCTGCACTCGATCCGCCGCGACACCGACCGCTTCCTCGACGTCGCCCTCGTCGTGGCCCTGATCGGTTTCGTCGCCACGACAGCCAGCGCGCGCTTCATCGAACGGCGCGGGGGTTGAGCGTGGGCGACACCATCGTCGGTGTGCTGGCGGTCGCCGGGGCCGTGCTCGTCCTGCTCGCCGGGGTGGGCGTGGTGCGCTTCGCCGACCTGTACGCCCGCATGCACGCGGCCACCAAGGCGAGCACGCTCGGCATCGGCCTGATCGGGATCGCCGGGGCACTCAGCATCGACGGTGGCGCTGCCAAGATCCTGCTGGCCACGGCGATCATCTTCGTCACCGCCCCGAGCGCCGCGCACTTCATCGGTCGCGCCGCCTACCGGGCGGAAGGCATCGAGCTGCGGCTCGACGGACCCGACGATCTCGACACGCGGCTGGGTTCCGATGAATGAAGCCGCCGAACGCGGCGACGCCCGCGGCTCAGTCGAGGCTCGGTTGCAGGCCGGCTGCGGCGATCACCCGCGAGACGGCCGACGAGGGGTTGTCGAAGTGCAGGCTGATGTTCATCACCGCTGCGCGCTGCTTCAGGGTCAGCAACGACCGCAGGCCGGTCGAGTCGACGAATTCGAGCCCGCTCAGGTCGATCGTCAGACGCGAGTGATGGGCGGCCGCAGCGGCCAGTGTGGCTTCCACCCAATCGGCCTCGTTGACGTCGAGTTCGCCCTGCAGGGCGACCGTCAACCTGTCGTCGAGATGCGAATCCAGCTCGACGTGGAACGTCTCGTCGTTCGACACACCACCAGTATTACCGAGCAATCGCGTAGGTTGGAGATCTGATGGGTTCGTCCGAGGGCACAGGGGGTAGTAACGCCCCGATGGCGACGCGATTCCTGCCGCCGCCCGACCTCGCCCTGACGCTGTCCGGGCCGGCTTCGGTGCGTGAGGGACGGCGGGCGATCGCCGCCCTCCTCAGTGTCGCCGTGCCCCAGGACTGGCACGCCGACGCCACGTTGGCGACCAGCGAGCTGATCACCAACGCGCTGACCGCTTCGGGCTCGTGCGAGCTGTCGGCGTGGTATGCCTCCGACCCCGACTGCCTCCGCATCGAGGTCGCCGACACCTCCACCGGCACGCCCGCCGTACAGGCCCCCGACAGCGCCCGCGTCGGCGGGCACGGGTTGCGCATCGTTGCCGCCCTGAGCTCGCGCTGGGGCGTCCGCCGCGAGCCGGCGTCGAAGGTCGTGTGGTGCGAGTTCGACGGCTGACGCCGTCGGCCTGACCCTAGGCGGCCAGCGACAGGGAGGCCTGCACCGCGGTGTACAACGCCACCGCCACGAGCAGTCCGGCGAACCAGCGCAGGCTGCGCTGGGGGTCGAGCTGCCCGGCCGCCCGCCCGCCCGCCAGCACCCCGAAGATCGCGGCGACCACGAACGGCACGGCGACGCCCCAATCGATCGACGTCGTCGCCACCCGCGTGCTCAACGCCACCGCTGTGTTGATCACGATCACGAGCAACGACGTGCCGATCGCCTGCGGCATCGGCAGCTTGAGCGCGAGTGTCAGCGCCGGCACGATCACGAAGCCGCCACCCACGCCGAACAGTCCGGTGAGGAAGCCCACCGCGGTTCCGGCCGCGAGCACCGTGAGAACGACGCCGACGTCGATTCGCGACGTCACCCGCTCGCGCACGGCGACACCGCCGCCGGGAACCTGGGCGACGTCAGCAACGGCGGTCGTCTCGCCGACCCGGGTGCACGAAGGGCACCCCGTCAGCATCCGCCACGCGGCGACCAGGATCAGCCCGGCGAAGGCCACCAGCAACACGTCCGGGTCGAGGCGCTCGTTGAGCGCCGAACCGGCCAGCGAGCCGCCGATGCCGGTCAGCCCGAACACGACGCCGGTGCCGACCCGCACTCGTCCCGCGCGCCAGTGAGGGGCAAGGCCAACCGCCGACGCCAACCCCACCAGCAGCAAGCTGGTGGTGGTCGCCGCTTGCGGCGACTGCCCGGCCCCGTAGACGAGCGCCGGGATGGCGAGGATCGAGCCGCCCCCGCCGAGCGCGCCGAGCGACAAGCCGATCAGGAACCCCAATGGCGAGGCGAGGATCGCCCGTACGTTCACGGGGCCACCACTGAGTCCCGACGCGGCATCATGCGGCGCGCCCGCTCTGAGCCCACGCGCCGTATCCGCCGAGCAGATCGCTGACGTCGGTGAAGCCGTGTGTCCGCAGCAACGACGCGGCGACCGACGAGCGGTAGCCCCCGGCGCAGTAGACGACGGTCGGCCGATCCGGGTTGAGCTCGCCGAGCCGCGCCGGCAGTTGACCGACGGGGATGTTGACGGCCTGCGGGAGCGCCCCGAGGGCGTGCTCGCCGGGGGCCCGGACGTCGACGACCTGCAGGTCGTCGAGTTCGGTGCGACGCCGCTCGAGATCGATCGGGGTGAGGCGCGAGGCGATCCCCACCTGGTCGGCGTGGGCGCGCAACACCTCGTACGGGTCGGCGACGTAGCCGACCACACGGTCGAACCCGATCCGGCCGAGCCGGTTCTTGGCCTCGAGCTCGGCACCCGGCTCGACGAACAACACGATGTCGGCGTCGTTCGGCACGATCGAACCGGCGAACTCGGCGTAGCGGCCCGACAAGCCGACGTTGATCGCCCCGCGCAGGTGGCCACGCGCGAATTCGACGGGGTCGCGGCCGTCGATCACGAGCGCTCCCTCGGCGACCGCCTGCTGCACCGCATCCCACGCCAGCGCCGGCGGTGCGTCGGCTTCGTCGAGCAGGGGTCGCAGCTGCTTGTTGAGCGCCGCGTCGTGGGCGAAGTAGCCCGGCGCCGGGGATTGGCCCTCGGTGACCAGCTCGACGAAGGCGGCTCGATCGGGTGCCAACACCGCGTAGTTCTCGCGGCGCTGCGTGCCGATCGTGGAGGTCAGCTCGGTCGACAGGTTCTTCCCGCACGCCGACCCGGCGCCGTGGGCGGGGAACACGCGTGTCGCATCGGGCAGCGTCATCAGCTGTCGGTGGAGCGAGTCGTAGAGCTGCTCGGCGAGGTCGTCGCTGGTGAAGCCCACCGACGTCAACAGATCGGGACGCCCGACGTCGCCGATGAACAGCGTGTCGCCGGTGAGCACACCGTACGGCACCGCGTCGTCGGCGTGCTCCCACACGACGATGCTCATCGACTCGGGCGTGTGCCCGGGCGTGTGGCGGATCTCGAGCACGACCTCGCCGAGCGAGATCCGCTCGCCGTCGACGAGCTTGCGGATCGGGTACTCCGGTTCGGCAACCGACGAGAACCCGATCGCCGCGCCGGTGCGGTCGGCCAGTTCCAGGTGGCCCGACAAGAAGTCGGCGTGGAAGTGCGTCTCGAGGACCAGTTCGATCGTCAGCCCGGCCGCCTCCGCATCGGCGAGGTACTCGGCGACGTCGCGTTGCGGGTCGACGACGACGGCGCGTCCGCTGTGCTCGTCGCCGATCAGGTACGAGGCGTGCGAGAGGCACTCGAGGTAGTACTGGTGGAAGATCATGCCGTCTGCTCCGATCGGGCGTTGACGTCGGCATCGGTGAGTTGGTCGAGCACGGCCCGCAGGTCGCAGCTCGCGCCGCGGTTGTACGGGAGCTTGGCGAGCATGCTGGCCATGCCACAGGTGTTGGTGAGGGCGGAGAACGTGAGCCCCGCTCCGATCGCCGCGGCGAGCATGCGCGCGGCGGGCAGGCGCGTCCCGGCCGCCAGGCCGGTCACTACCGCGAGGCCGGCGACGAGACGGACTTGCCGCTCCATCGCCCAGCGCGTGGTGTTGGTGCGCGCCACGTCGGCGCCGGAGGCGATCCATGCGCTGATGCCCCCGTCGAGGAGACGCAAGTTCGATGCCCCGGTGGCGACCAGCTGGTCGAGCGCACGTGTGGCCCGGGCGCCCGACTGGCAGACCAGCACGACACTGTGGTCGAGGCCGGCGAAGTCGGCGGCGTGCTCGCCGAGCACGTCGAGCGGGACGTTGTACGAGCCGGGGATGTGCCCGGTCTCGAACTCCCCCGGCGGGCGCACGTCGATCACGTGCACGGCCGGGTCGTCGCGGCGCATGCGCTGGAGCTCATGGGTGTCGATCACGGCGTGGCGCTGGTCGGTGGGGGTCTGACTCATCGGTTGGTCGCCTCCTTGCTGTGTGGTCGGGGGGGTACCCCGGGGGGTACGACCACACCCTACGCACAACATGTCCGACTTGCTACCCCCGGGGGTATCGTGTGGGAGACGACGAGCGTGAGGTGAGCCGATGGAAATTCCCCAAGAGACAGTGTCCGAGCTGGTGACCCGGCTGCGCAAGGTGGAAGGCCAGGTGCGCGGCATCCAGACGATGCTGACCGACGGCCGCGACTGCGCCGACGTCGTCACCCAGATCGCCGCAGCGTCGAAGGCGCTCGAACAAGTGGGCTTCAAACTGGTCGCCTCCGGGCTCACCTACTGCCTCACCCACCCCGCCGAGGCCGCCGACTCCGGCTACGACCTCGGCCGCGTGGAAAAAATGTTCATGAAACTCGGCTGACCCGCGGCGCCGCCGACTGCGAGTGCGGCTACCGGGCGACGCAGCCGCCGTCGACGGCCAACGCTTGGCCGGTGACGAAGCTGGCGCCGGGCGAGCACAGCCACACGACGGCGTCGGCGACTTCGTCGGGTTCGCCGACCCGCGCCATCGGGTGCATCCCGACCAGCGCCGCTTCGAGTTCGGGGCGGTGGTCGGTGAAACGTTCGATCATCGGCGTGCGGATCACGCCGGGGCATACCGCGTTGACCCGGATCCCGAGCTCGGCGTAGTCGAGCGCGGCGGTCTTGGTGAGGCCCACCACGCCGTGCTTCGAGGCGACGTAGGCCGGGCTGCCGGCGAACCCGACCAGCCCGGCGATCGAGGCGCAGTTGACGATCGCGCCGCCACCGCGGGCGAGCATCGCCGGGATCTCGTGACGCATGCACGACCACACCCCGGTGAGGTTGATGGCGAGCGTTTGCTCCCAGTTCGCCGGGGTGCATTCGTGGGTGGTCGCCGAGGTGCCTTCGACGCCGGCGTTGTTGAACGCCACATCGATGCCGCCGTACTCGGCGACGGCCCGTGCGATGAGTTCGGCGACGCTGGCGTCGTCGGCGACGTCGGTGGTGACGAACAGCGCTTCCCCGCCCGCCGCGCGCACTGCCTCGGCTGCTGGCTTGCCGTGTTCCTCGTCGAGGTCGGCGAGCACGACGGAGGCTCCTTCCCGGGCGAACGCCACGGCGGTCGCCTTGCCGATCCCGTTGGCCGCCCCCGTCACGACCGCAACCTTGCCCGTGAACGTTCCCATCGCGCCGTCCTCCTCGTTGATTGGCACCACCACCGTGCGCGCATGCGGTGTGGAGCGCTAGGGCCGTTGGTCGTTTCGCGGCGGCCCCGTTGGCGAATGTGCCGTGGCGCGCCGGCGCTGCGCCTTCCACGCCGCGTCGACGGCCAGCAGCGCCCCCGCGGCGAGCGCGGCCACCAACCAGCCGACGAGGGGCGGGTTGGCGTGTTCCAGCTCGCCCGCGATCGGCGCGACGAACAGGACGACCAGCGAGAACGCCAGTTCGGCGGCCGCGGCGGGGATGAGCAAGCGATTGCTCGCCCATCCCAACTGGCTCGGGCGGCGGGTCGCGCTGCGACAGGCGAAGGCGTTGGCGGTCTGGGCGATCACCACGGTCATGAACGCCGCACCAGAGGCCGCCATCGCGGTGTGCCCGCCCGGGAATGCTTCGCCCGGCCGCCAGCCGGCCACCACGAACGAGAGCACGAAGGCGGCGATCGTGAAGATCGCGATCGTCGGTCCGTGCAGGCCGAACGCGCGCCACAGCACACTCCGGTTGAGCAGGCGCCCGGACACCGGCGGGTGCTCGAGGACGTGGCCGCGCGACGGTTCGGCGCCGAGCGCGACGGCCGAGAGGGTGTCGGTGCCGAGGTCGAGCGCCAGGATCTGGAGTACACCGAGGGCGAGCGGGAAGTGGCCTGCGGACAGCGCCCACACGACGAACGGGGTCACCTCGGCGACGTTGTCGGTGAGGTGATACGTCAGGAACCGGCGGACGTTGAGGAACGTGGCCCGGCCCTGTTCGATGCCGGCGACGATCGACGCGAAGTGGTCGTCGAGCAGCACCAGATCGGCGGCCTCGCGGGCGACATCGGTGCCCGACGCTCCCATCGCGATGCCGATGTCGGCTTCGTGCAGGGCGGGCCCGTCGTTGACGCCGTCGCCGGTCATGGCGACGACGTGGCCGCGCGCGCGCAGGGCGCGGGCGATGCGCAGCTTGTCCTCCGGCGACACGCGGGCGACGACGATGCCGTCGCGGTCGACGAGGGCCCCGAGCGCGGTTTCGTCGGCCGGCAGGGCGCTTCCGACGAGCACCTCGCCGTCGCGGTCGCGGAGACCGACCTGGGCGGCGATCGCGGTGGCCGTGGCCGGGTGATCGCCGGTGATCATGGCGACCTTGATGCCGGCGCCGCGGCAGGCCTGGATCGCCTGCTCGACGTCAGGCCGGGGCGGGTCTTGCAGTGCCAGCAGGCCGTACAGCTGGAGCTCGCGCTCGGCGTCTTCGGCAGTGCGTGGAAGCTCGTCGCGCAGCCGCCGTCCGGCGACGGCGAGCACGCGCAGCCCGCGCTCGGTCAAGGCGTCGAGCACGTCACGCGCCGCGCTGCTGTCGCGGCACAGCGGCAGCACCGAGTCGGGTGCGCCCTTGACCAGTACCGCGTCGGCGGTGACGACCGACATGCGCCGGCGCCGCCCATCGAACGGGAACCGCATCGTCGGCGGCGGTCCGGCCCGGAGGCCGTCGGTGTCGACGCCGAGCCGGCGGGCGAACACGTCAATTGCCGCTTCCATCGGGTCGCCGTGCGGCCGCCAGACGCCCTCGTTCAACGTCGCGTAGCCGCTCGAGACGCACACGGCGGCGGTGGCGAGCCGTTCGATGGCACGTTGTGCGCGCGGGTCGGACAGCACCACCGGGCGATCGGGGGCGTAGCCGGGGTCGCCGGCGAGCGCCGACCCGTCCGGCGTCCACCCCTGGACGACGGTCATCTCGTTGCGGGTCAGCGTGCCGGTCTTGTCGGTGCAGATGAACGTGGTCGAGCCGAGCGTCTCGACCGCGTCGAGGTTGCGAACCAGGACGTTCCGGTGGGCCATCTGTTCGGCGCCCCATGCCAGCGACAGCGTCACCGTCGGCAGCAACGCTTCGGGCACGAGCGCGACCGTCACGCCGATCGAGAACACCAGCGCCTCCGACGGCGTCGCCCCGATCAGCAGCGACACCCCGAGAAACGCTCCCCCGACGGCGATCGCGATGACTGCGATCGTGCGCACCACCCGACGGAGTTCGATCGCCAGCGGGCTCCGCGGCGGTTGCGATGCCGTGGTGAGGCGGGCGATCCCGGCCAGCCGGGTGGCGGCGCCGGTGGCCGTGACCCGCGCCTCGGCCGCGCCCTCGATCAGGAAGCTCCCGGCGAGCACCGGGTCGCCGGCGGCGAGCGGCGTGGCGACGCTCTCCCTCGTCAGCATCGACGTGTCGACGAGCGCGGCGAAGGCGGCCAGTGCCACGCCGTCGGCGGGCACCCGGTCGCCGGGCTCGAGCACCAGCACGTCGTCGACCACGACCGCGGTGGCGTCGATCTCGCGGGCCAGTCCGCCCCGGCGCACGGTCACGCGCCGGGGGATCATCGCCTTGAGCCGGTCGGCAGCTCGCCCCGCGCGCGTCTCCTGGGCGAAGGCGAACACGGCGTTGAGGGCGATCACGGCCGCGATCGCGATCGCCAACGCCGGCAGCCCCGCCACGAGCGCCAATCCGGCGGCGACCCACAGCATCAGGGCGAAGAAGTGCACGAATTGGCGGGCGAGCCGCGCCGCGGCCGGCGTGCGCTTCGGTGCGGGCAGCTCGTTGGGGCCGTCGCGGCGCAAC
>JAEZFY010000226.1 GCA_023417265.1 Actinomycetes bacterium
GCCCGGCACGGGGCACGGATCGGGCGCCGCAGCCTGGACCGGCTCGCCGACACGGTTCCGCAATGGCCGGCGCGCTGGCCGGTCGGGGCGGTCGACAAGCTCGTCGCCCTGCTGCTCGAAGGACACCGGGCGATCCCGGTGCTCGAGGCGCTCGATCAGCGCGGCCTGATCACGCGCATGCTGCCCGAGTGGGAGCCGAACCGCTCGCGCCCGCAACGCAACGCGTATCACCGGTTCACCGTCGACCGGCACCTGTGGGAGGCCGCCGCCAACGCCGCCGAGCTCGCCCACACGGTGGCCCGACCCGACCTGCTCGTGCTCGGCGCGTTGCTGCACGACATCGGCAAGGGCTACCCCGGCGATCACACCGAGGTGGGCATGCAGCTGGTCGCTGAGCTCGGGCCGCGCATCGGGCTCAACGAGCACGACGTCGGTGTGCTCGTGCGGCTCGTCGAGCATCACCTCTTGCTCCCCGACGCGGCGGTGCGGCGCGACGTCTCTGACCCGCGAACGATCGAAGCGGTGGCCACGGCGTGCGCCACGCACGAGGTCGCCGAGCTACTGCACGCGCTGACGATCGCCGACTCGCTGGCAACCGGGCCGTCGGCCTGGGGGCGCTGGAAGGAAGAACTCGTCGCCGACCTGGCCGAGCGCGTCAAGCACGTGCTCGCCGGGGGCGATCTTGCCGAAGCGACGTGGACGCTGTTCCCCGACGCCGACACGTTGGCGCTGATGGCCGACGGCGCCGAGACGTACCGCGGCGCCGGCGACCGGCTGATCGCCACCTACCGCGACGCTCCCGGCGCGTTCGCCCGGATCGCCGGGGTGATGGCGCTGCACGGGCTCGACGTGGTCACCGCCCGAGCGCACTCCGACGAGCATCAAGCGGGCCACGCGCCGATGGGTGCCTGCGAGTTCCGCATCGAGCTCCCCAAGCACGGCGTCGACTGGGGCCCGGTGACGTCCGACTTGCGGCGGGCGATGGCCGGTCAGTTGGCGATCGAGTCGCGGCTCGCCGAGCGCGAGCGCACCTACCGGCGCCGCCGCGCCCAGCAGGCCGCCCCGCCCAGGCCGGCCCGAGTCGGGTTCCTCGACGAAGCGTCGAGCAACGCCACGGTGCTCGAGGTGCGCTGCCCCGACCGGGTGGGGATCCTGTACCGGATCGCCCGGGCGATCGCGTCGATCGGTCTCGACGTGCGCCACGCCAACGCGCAGACCGTCGGCCTCGACGTGGTCGACACGTTCTACGTGCGCGACTGGAACAACGCGCTCGTCACCGACCCGGCCCACCGCGCCGAGATCCAGCGCGCCCTGCTGCACGCGATCGCCGAATAGCGCGGCGGCTCGGCTCGGTCAGCGATGGATCGCGTTCAGGTAGTTGTAGACGGTGATCCGGCTGACGCCCATCTTGTCGGCCACGTCCTCGACCGCGCGCCGCAGCGTGAACGCGCCGCGCTCGTCGAGCAGCCGCACGGCGCGCTGCTTGTCCTCCCGGCTGAGCGTCGGCAACGGGCCGCCGAGCTCGGCGGCGACACCGTCGATCAACCGGTCGAGTGCGCCGTGCAAGGGGGGCATCCGCACCGCCGCGACCGTGACACCCTCCCACACCAGCGGCACGTCCGAAGCCTCGGCATCGGCGGCCGGCACGATGCGCCCACCGACGGCGGCGACCACCGGCGCCACCGCCGCGATCAGCGGGTGCCCGGCACTCATGCCGGTTCCTCGCCGTCGAGCCGGACGACGTCGACGTTCACGCGCGTGGCCCCGTTGGCGAACGCCGTGGCGACGAGCACCCCCGCGGCATCGGCCAGCTCGTCCCGGGGCACGTCGCACGCCGAGCCGAACGGGCCGAACTCGACGTCGTAGCCGCGCTCGCGCAACGCCGCCACGGCGGCGGTGACGTGCGGACCCGGGCGGCCCTCGGCGAACGGTTCGATCGTGAACTCCACGCGGTGCCCACCAACCGCGTTGCTCGCACGACTGCCCCCGCCGGAACCACTCACACTCCGGAGGTTAGACGTGCCTGCGGGCCTGCCTACGATGGCACGATGACGCTGAGCACCCTGGCCGCCGAGGCCCGCGACCTGCAGACGGAAACGGTCGCCCTGCGGCGTGCCCTGCACGCGCGCCCCGAACAGGGCAACGATCTGCCGATCACCCGCGAGACGGTGCTGGCAGCGATCGAGGGCCTGCCGCTCGACGTGACGCTGCACGAGACCACCTCGGGCATCGCGGCGATGCTCACCGGCGGCCGGCCCGGCCCCACCGTGCTGCTCCGCGGCGACATGGACGCGCTGCCGTTGCACGAGGACACCGGGCTCGACTTCTCGTCGCGCCACGAGGGCAGCATGCACGCGTGCGGGCACGACACGCACACGGCGATGCTCGTGGGCGCCGCCAAGTTGCTCAGCGCCCGCCAGGCCGACCTCCCCGGGCGCGTGCTGTTCATGTTCCAACCGGGCGAGGAAGGCCACCACGGTGCCAAGTTCATGCTCGACGAGGGCCTCCTCGACGTCCCCGCCCTGGCCGACGGCACCCCCTCGCCGATCACCGGCGCGTTCGCGTTGCACATCACGTCGACGCTGCCCACCGGTTGGGTGGCGACGCGCAGCGGCCCGTGCATGGCCTCGGCCGACCGCTTCCTGATCCGCGTCCACGGCGCCGGCGGGCACGCCAGCGAGCCGTTCCGCACGATCGACCCGATCCCGATCGCGTGCGAGATCGTGCAGGCCCTGCAGACGATGGTGACCCGCCGGATCGACGTGTTCGACCCGGCCGTCGTGACGGTCGGCCGGATCGAGGCCGGCACCACCAACAACATCATCCCGCACTACGCCGACATCGAGGGCACGATCCGCACCGTCAGCGAGAGCACCCGGTCGGCCGTCCACGATCACCTGCGGCGCGTCGCCGAACGGATCGCCGAGGCCCACGGAGCCACCGCCGAACCCGAGGTGATCCTCGGCTACCCGGTCACGTCGAACACGGAGGCGTTCACCGACTTCACGCTCGACGTCGCCCGCGACGTGCTCGGGGCCGACAAGGTGCACCGCCTGCCGAATCCGATCATGGGTGCCGAGGACTTCTCGTACGTGCTCCACAAGGTGCCCGGCACGATGATGTTCCTCGGCGGAACGGGCGAGGGCCGCGACCCACGCACCGCGGCCGCCAACCACTCGAACCTGGTCGTGTTCGACGAGGCGGCGATGCCCACCGGAATCGAGCTGTACGCCCACACCGCCCTGCGCCACCTCGGGCTCGAGCCAGATTGACACCGAGACCTGACGAGCCCCCGCTGCCGGCGCCGCTCCGGAGGGGTGGCGAGTCGGGGCGACGGTTGATTCGCTAGGTTCTCGCCGATGCTCGTGTGGATGGACCTGGAGATGACGGGGCTCGACCACACGTCCGACGTGATCGTCGAGATCGCCACCCTGATCACCGACGACAACCTCGACATCGTGGCCCTCGGCCCGGACCTGGTGATCCACCAACCCGAGGAGGTGCTCGCCACGATGGACCCGTTCGTCGTTGGCATGCACACCGCCTCCGGGCTGCTCGACCAGATCCGGGCGTCGACGATCACCCTCGAGGAAGCCGGCGAACGCACGCTCGCGTTCATCAAGGAGCACGTCCCCGGTGAGCGCAGTGTGCCCCTGTGCGGCAACTCGATCGGCACCGACCGGCGGTTCCTCGCCGCCTACCTACCGGCGATCGAGGAACACCTCCACTACCGGTCGGTCGACGTGTCGTCGATCAAGGAACTCGTCCGCCGGTGGTACCCGGACGTGCTCGCCCGGCGCGGCTGGAAGCAGGGCGCCCACCGGGCGCTCGACGACATCCGCGAGAGCGTCGCCGAGCTGCGCATGTACCGCGAGCTCGTCTTCCGCGACGCCGGCGACGTCGCCGCCGCGCTGGCGGCGCTGACGATCGCCGAGGCGGCACCGACCGGCGAGCCGGCCCCGGAGGAACAGCTGTGACACGCACCGCACCTCGCGCCACGGCGGCAGGCGTCGCCGTGCTCGCCCTGCTCGTACTGAGTGGATGCCGCGACGACGGGCGCGACATGCAGACCCCGCGCTTCCCGCCACCGACGCCCACCACGAGCACCACCGTGGTCTCCACCACCGCGCTGCCCTCCGGCTGATGCGCGCGATCGTCATCCCCGAGTACGGCGGGCCCGACGTGCTCCGGCTCGAGCACGTCGACGATCCCGTTCCCGGGCCCGACGAACTGCTCGTGGCCGTGCACCACACCGCCGTCAACCGGGCCGACACATTGCAGCGCCAAGGCGGCTACCCGGACCCCACCGGCCGCCGCCCCGAAATCCCCGGGCTCGAGTTCGCCGGCGTGGTCGCCGCCGTCGGGTCGCGCGTGGCCGGTTGGGCGATCGGCGACCCGGTCATGGGTATCGAATCCGGCGGCTGCTACGCCGAGCTCGTCGTCACCCACCACCGCCAGGCGCTGGCGATCCCGGACGGCGTGGCCCTCGCCGACGCGGCCGCGATCCCCGAGGTGTTCCTCACCGCATGGGACGCCTTGGTGGTGCAGGGCGGCCTGACGAGCGGGCGCTGGGCGCTCGTCCACGCCGGGGCTTCCGGGGTCGGCACGGCCGCGATCCAGATCGCCAAGGCGATCGGGGCGCGTATCGCGGTCACGTGCTCGGCCGGCAAGGGCGACGCCTGCCGCGCGCTCGGCGCCGACCTCGTGCTCGAACGTTCACCTGCCGACTGGGCCGGCCCGTTGGCCGCCCACGTCACCGGCGGCGTCGACGTCGTCCTCGACGTGGTCGGCGGCGCCGAGACCAACCGCAACCTCGCCGCCGTGCGCCCGGAAGGCACGATCGTGCAGGTGGGCGTGATGGGCGGCGGACGCACCGACGTCAACGTCGGCCTGCTCCTCGTCAAGCGCGCCCGCTGGATCGGTACCACACTGCGGGCCCGCCCGCTCGAACAGAAGATCGCGATCAGCCGCCGGTTCGCCGCCGAGGTCCTGCCGTTGTTCGCGACCGGCGCGCTCGTGCCGGTCATCGACTCGCGTTACCCGCTCGCCGAGGTCGCCGCTGCCCACCGGGCGATGGAGGCCAACGCGAACGTCGGCAAGCTGCTCGTCGACGTCGTCGACGTGACTCCGGGCAACCCGACCGGGCCGTCTGACCGGGCCGTCTGACCGGCCCGCTGAACACCACCGGAACCCACGCCCGGGTTGCGCCGCGCAGGCGTGGCGGCGACCGCGTGGCGGACGCCCGGGGGCACCTAGTGTTAGGCCCGTGCCGGGCACCACGCAACCACCGCCGCTGGTCGGCCGGCACACCGAACGCCAGTGGTTCGAGGACGCGCTCGAGAAGGTCGCCGCCGGCAACCCGCGCGTGATCGTCGTCGCCGGGGAGGCCGGGGTCGGGAAGTCGCACCTCATCCACGACGTCACCACCGGACGCTCCGACGAGTGGGTGGTTGGCGTCGGTCACTGCTTGGAGGAAGGCCAGCACGACCTGCCCTACTCGCCGCTCGCCGGGATCCTGACGACGATCGCCCGGCACCCCCAGGGCGGGCCGCTGGTCGCCGAATTACAGGCCGCCGCACCGGGGTTGCTGCCGCTCGAATCGGCTGGCGCGCACGCACCGATCGACACCACGTCGGGGCTGTCGCAGCTGCGCTTCTTCGACTCGCTGGTGAAGCTGTTCGGGGAGCTGTCGGCACTGCAGCCGTTGCTGATCGTGATCGAAGACGTCCACTGGGCCGACCCCGCCACCCGCGCGTTCGTGTCGTACCTTGCCCGCAACGTCGTCTCCGACCCGATCGCAGTGGTGCTCACCGTGCGCACCGACGAACTGCACCGCAAGCACCCGCTGCGCACGACGCTGGCGGAGCTCGGCCGCCTGCCCACCGTGTCGCGGCGCGACCTGGCACCGCTCGACACCAACGAGCTGTCCGAGCTGTTGGCGCGGCTCGCCGGCGCCCCGCTCCCCGTCGCCGCCGTACGGCGCATCGCCGACCGCAGCGGCGGCAACCCGTTCTATGCCGAGCAGTTGCTCGCGCTCGGCGGAGCCGACTCCGAGATGCAGACGAGCGGCGGGCTGTCCGACCTGCTCCTCCAGCGCGTCGACAAGGTCGCCCCCGCCAGCCGACGGGTGCTCGAGGTGGCCTCGTTGAGCGGCGCCCAGATCGACCACCAGCTGCTCGCCGCGGTCACCGGGCTGCCCGACCACGAACTCGCCGACGCGCTGCGCGAGGTCACCGACGCGCGCCTCTTCGAACCGGACGCATCGGGGTCGTGCTACCACTTCCAGCACGCCCTCGTCGCCGAAGCGATCGCCGCTGACCTCCTGCCGAGCGATCGGAGGGCGCTCCACGCCCGCTACGCCGCCGTGCTCGACCCGGAGTCCAGCCCGGCCACACGGGCGCGGCACCTGCTCGGCGCCGGCGACAACAGCGGCGCGCTGGAAGCCACGCTCGCGGCCGGCACGGCGGCGATGGCGGTCGGCGCGT
>JAEZFY010000153.1 GCA_023417265.1 Actinomycetes bacterium
GGGCATGGCCCTCGACGTGCACGCCGAGGTCGGGTGCGGTGATCCGCCTCCGGGAGCACACCGCGCGGACGAGCACCATCCCGCCACGATCGCCTTCCACCGCCTCGCGGGGGAGGGGCCGCTGTGGGCGCGCACCGCGATCCCGATGGGCCGCGGGCTCGGCTACAGCGGCGCCGTGCGAGCCGGTGGTGCGGCCGCCGCGATGGTGCAACGCGACGGTGAGCTCAGCGACCGGGGCCGGGCTGCGGCGTTCGAACTCACCGCCGAACTCGAGCACCACCCGGACAACGCTGCTGCGTCGGTGTACGGCGGCGTCGTCGCCGCGGTCGGGCTCCAGGTCGCCCGGGTCCCGCTGGCGCTCTCGCCGGCAGTCGTCGTGTGGGTGCCCGACACGGTGACGACCTCCACCGACAAGTCGCGGGCGACGCTCGCCGCCACCGTCAGCCGTGACGATGCGGTGTTCAACATCGGCCGCACGGCGCTGTTCGTGGCGGCCTGCGCGAGCGGCGACCCGTCGCTCTTGGCCACCGCCGTCGAGGACCGGCTGCACCAGCCCGCCCGCTTGGCGCTCGTGCCGCACTCGGCCGCGGCGATCACCGCTGCGCAACAGGCCGGCGCGTGGGCGGCGTGGCTGTCGGGCAGCGGCCCGACCGTGGCGGCGTTGTGCGCCCCGGAGCAGGCCTCGGCGGTGGCCGCCGCGCTACCGCCGGGCGGTCACGTGAAACTGCTCGAGGTGGACCACGACGGCGTCGTGGTGCTCGCCGGGCACTGAGTGCGATCCGGCCGCGCTCAGACCGCCGCCGAAACCGACGGCAGCGCGAGCGACATCGATGCAGCTGCGCCGGCGGGTGTCGCCGCAGCGAGTGGGAACAGCCAGTCGCCCGTGATCGACACGACGTCGAGCTTGGCGGCGTGGCGCTCGCAGAAGCGGGCCAGGCAGAGCGCCTCGTCGACGAGCTCGCGGGGGAGTGGCCGACCCGCCGCCGCCGGATCCGGTGGGGCGACCGGCAGCGCTCGCCCGACCTCGTCTCGAATCGACACGTCGACCAGCCGGGCGGCGTCGATGACCCAGCTCGTGCCGCCCCGGCGGAGCTCGACACTTCCGGCCCGGCGCAGTGCCTCGGCCAGCCGGTGGCGGTGCACGGCGGCGTCGACTGCGGCGATCCGGTCGCGCACGAGCGCGGCTTCCTCGTAGCGCTGCTGCGCGGCGAGCGTCATCATCTTGTTGGTGAGCGGGACGACGACCGGGCTGGCGTCGCCGTTGAGCACGCGCCGGGCGGCGCCGACCGCGGCCGTGTAGGCGGCGGGTTCGGCCTGGCCGGCGCAGGGGCACATCGCCACGCCCAGCTGGGCAGCGCTACATGGTGTGGCCCCGAGCGGCGGGGTGTGCGTGGCGGTGAGGCGCGTGCTGCAGCGCCGTAACGGCAGCGCCGACTGGATCGCCTCGACGACGAGGTTCGCCTGGGCTCGCGACGGCAACGGGCCGAGGTACTCGCCGGTGACGCCGGGCGCGGTGACCACCGACAGTCGCGGCCAGGCCGCGCCGGTGTCGAGCCGCACGTAGCAGTACTTGTCGGCACGCGTGCCGGCCCGGTTGTAGCGCGGCAGCATGCGGGCGATCAGACGCGACTCGATCACTTCGGCCGACAGCGGGTCGGGGAGCTCGAGATGGCGCACGTGCTGGAGCTCGCGCAGGAGCGGCCCGATCCGGCGGCGGTCGTCGCTCCCGAAGTAGCTGCGCACGCGTTGGCGCAAGTTGGTGGCCTTGCCGACGTAGAGGATCTCGTCGCGGGCGCCGTGGAACAAGTACACGCCGGGGGTGCGCGGCAGGCGCGCGGTGAGGCGCAGCTTGGCGGCCTGCGGGTGGCCCGCCAGCTTGGCCAGGGCCACGAGGTCGTCGACGCCGACGACGCCGTGCCCGGTGGCGCGCTCGATCAGCAGGTGCAGGAGGTCGGTGGTGGCGAGCGCGTCGTCGAGCGCCCGGTGGCACGGCTGGTGGTCGAGCCGCAGCCGCGAAGCGAGCGTGGCGAGCTGGCAGTTGGGCACCTCGTCGCGCAGCAGCCGCCGGGCGAGCGCGGCCGTGTCGACGACGGTGGGCCGGTAGTCGGGCCGCTGGTCGCGGGCGAGTGCGGCACGTAGGAAGCCGAGGTCGAATGCTGCGTTGTGGGCGACGAACACGGCGTCGCCGAGGAAGTCGACCAAGCTGCCGAGCACGGCCTCGATGCGTGGCGCGGCGGCGACGACCGCGTTGGTGAGCCCGGTCAGGACGGTGATCTGGGGTGGGATCGCCCGGCCCGGGTTGACGAGCGTGTGGAACCGGCCGAGGCACTCGCCGCCGCGTACCTTGACGACGCCGATCTCGGTGATCAGATCGTCGTTGCGGTTGCCACCGGTGGTTTCCAGGTCGAGCACGCAGAACGTCGCCTCGCGCAACGGGGTGCCCTGCTCGGCGAGCCGATCGAGGAGCGTGGGCTGGTCGACGGGCATCGGCGGTCAGTGAAGCACGAACGTATGTTCGCGTCAAGAACACCCGTTCGATGCGGCTCGGAGAGCGGTCGCTACACTTGCGATATGTCGGCCCCGATCGAGCCGCGCTACTTGCGCCAGGTGTTGCTGTGGGTGGTCGACGTCGCCGCGATGGGCCTCAAGGTCAAGGGCCAGTTCCCGGTGCCGCCCGCGCTGCGCCCGTTCCTGCGCGGTGGGCGGATCCCGGCGGTGAAGTACGGCGCGCTCGCACGCGCGATCGAGAGCGATCCGGCGTTCATGGCCAAGCTCGCAGCGGCCGCCACCGACGAGCGCGTCGGGCCGATCGGGATGGTGTGGTTGTCCCGTCCGGAGGGCTGGCAGGAGCGCCTCCGCGAGCTCGCCGCGGCGGAGGACGCGGCGGCCGAGCAACGCAGCAAGGACGACGAGCTGCACCGTGCGCACAAGCGTCGCGACGCGGCCGAGCACGCGCAGGCGCGGTTGCAGGCCGAACTGATCGAGTTGCGCGAGCGACTCGCCGTCAACACGGCCGAGCTGGCGGAACGCACCGCCGCCCAGCGCCAGCTCGAGGCCAGCCTCGCCGCCCCTGTCTCTATACACATCTCCGAGCCCACGAGA
>JAEZFY010000269.1 GCA_023417265.1 Actinomycetes bacterium
GGCTCGGCTTCCCGGGGGGGGGGGGGGGGGGGCGGGGGGGCGGGGGGGCCCCCCCCCACCGCGCGCAGCGTCGTGTTCGGGCGCTCGCCGCCCCACCACGGCACGTGCCCGGGTGTGTCGAGTGGCAGTTCGGCGAGTGTGGCATCGACTTCGGCGGCGGCGGTGTCGAGCCACGCCAGCACGGTGGCCGCCGGTTCGTCGGCGGTCGCCCACATGTCGGCGTTGGGATCGCCCTCGGGGAACGCCGGGACGGCCGACGGGCGGTCGAACACCAGGGCGAAGTACTCGGCCGTGACGAGCGCGACGTGCTTGGCCACGCCGAGCAGGTTCGTGCCGCTCGCCACGAGCGGGCGCCGGAGGTCGTACTCCGACAGCCCGTCGAGCTTCCAGCGCAGCGCCTCGTAGCCGGCTCTGAGGTAGCGGCGGAGGATCTCGGCTTCCGAGTCGGGGCGTTCGCTCATGACTGCATCGTTCCAGGTCGAACGGCCTGCTTCGGTCCGGATTCGGTCAGGCGGACTGCGCGCTCAGGTCGAAGCTGGCATCCGAGCCGGCTTTGTCGAGGAGCTCGCGCACCCGGGGGATGACCTGGGTGCCGTAGAGCTCGATGCTGCGCAGCATCTGCTCGTGGGGCAGCGTCCCGTGGCTGTACTTCATGTTGAACCGCGCCAGGCCGAGCGCCGACACCGTGGCGGCGATCTTGCGGGCCACCGTCTCGGGCGATCCGACGTACAGGGCGCCGGCCGGGCCGGCGGCGGCGTCGAACTCGCCCTTGCTGGTGCGGCCCCAGCCGCGCTCGGCGCCGAGCCGGTCGCGCATGACCTGCCAGTGCGGCCACAACTGTTCGCGGGCCGCCTCGTCGGTGTCGGCGATGTGCCCAGGCGAGTGCACACCCACCGGCAGCACCGGGTTGCCGAGCTCGGCGTTGGCGCGGTGGTACAGGTCGACGAACGGCTTGAAGCGCACGCTCTCGCCGCCGATGATGGCGATGACCAGCGGTAGGCCGTAGCTCGCCGCGCGCACCACCGACTGAGGGCTGCCGCCGACCCCGATCCAGGCACGCAGGCCGTGCGCGGTCGCCGGCACGATCGTCTGCCCGGTGAGCGCAGCCCGCGTGGTGCCCGTCCAAGTGACGGGCTGCTCGCGGAGGATCTCGGCGAACAACTCGAGCTTCTCTTCGAACAGCAGCTCGTACTGGTCGAGCGGGTAGCCGAACAGGGGGAACGACTCGGTGAACGACCCGCGGCCGAGTACCACCTCGGCACGGCCGCCCGACACGGCGTCGAGTGTGGCGAAGCGCTGGAACACGCGGACGGGATCGTCGGAGCTGAGGACGGTGACGGCCGACCCGAGCCGGATCCGCTCGGTCTTTCCGGCGATCGCGGCGAGCACGGTCTCGGGCGTGGAGATCGCGAAGTCCGGGCGATGGTGCTCGCCGAGCCCGATGTTGTCGACCCCGACCTCGTCGGCGAGCACGGCCTCACGGACGACGTTGCGGATCACGTGGTCGGCCGGCAACGGGTTGCCTGCGGCGTCATGGGTGATGTCGCCGAAGGTGTCGAGGCCGAGTTCGATTCGTGGAGTGCTCTGTGCGTTCATCGTTCCTCACGGTGCGGTTCTTGCGCGTTCAAGGAATACAACGGCGGACACCAGCAGAACATTCCCGGCGGATGTCCGCCGCCGGTTCGACTCAGTCGAACAGCTCGGCGAGCGGTCCGTCTCCGGCGGGGAAGAACCCACTCGCATCGACGACGACGTCGGTGGTCGCGTGGGCGCGGATGCACACCTTGCCGTCGTCGCCGAGCTTGGCGAGCACCGCGTTCGGCGTCGTCTGCCCAGCCGCGTAGTTACGTGTAGGCCACGTCGATTCCCGACGTCGTCGCGCCGGACGTGACCGTGACCGGCGTGATGCCGTCGGCACAGTGGCGCTTGTCGGGGTACGAGACGAACGTGCCTTCCCACGGGCCGACGCCGAACGAGACGCAGTACTGACCGGCTGGCACGTCGACGGAATAGGCCCCGTTGGGCTCGGTGAACTGGTAGGTCGTCGAACCGTCGAGCGCTGTGACGTACACGCGCGGGTGGACGCTCTCGCTGGGGATCTCGACGAAGTTGTTCAGCGTCATCGTGCCGCTGATCGTGCCGTTGGCGGGTCGTCCGCTGCCGCCCAGGTACACCGTGTACGTCACGCCGTTGACGACGACCTCCGACGTCGCCAGCACGGCCGGGGCGGTATCGGGTGTGAACGTGTAGACGATCTCGCACGTGTCCGTGGGGTAGGTCGTGCCGAGGAGCACGCCGTTGCAGCCGTCGACGACGGTGAAGCGCGAGTCGGTGGGGGTGCCCGCGGTCGACGTGATGGCCTGCGGCGCAGGGTCGTAGTTGTACACGTACACGGACTTGCTGGTGGGGGCTCCGATCGCCACGTCGTGCCACACGAGCTGGGTGTTGGCAACCGTCGGCGGAACGGCGGCGGCGACCGGTGCACCCGCGCCGGCGAGGGCGGTGCCGGCCGCGAGCGTGAGCGTGGCGACGATCAGGAGCATCCCGCGTTTCATGGGGTGATGCTGACGTCACACTCCGTGACGGTCAACCGATTAACCCGTCGTGCGGCAAGATGGCCCGATGCAGCAGCTCCCCGCCGGCACCTGGCCGTCACCACTCACCGCCGACTCGCTGGTCGGCGGGGCGACGGCGATCAGTGGTGTGATGCCCGACGGCGACGCGGTGTGGTGGGCCGAGCAACGCCCCGCCGAAGGCGGCCGCACGGCGATCGTGCGCTGGCTCGCCGGGATGACCCGCGAGATCACGCCGGCGACCGCCAACGCCCGCACCCGCGTGCACGAGTACGGCGGTGGGGCGTGGTTCGCCGCCGATGCGACGCTGTTCTACTCCGAGTTCTCCGACAGCCGCCTGTGGCGGGTCGACGTCGGCCCCGACGGTCAGCCCGGCGAGCCGGTGGCGCTCACGCCCGAGCCCGAGCGCCCCCACGCGCTGCGCTACGCCGACGGCCGCCCGACGCCGGACGGGCACTGGTTCGTGTGCGTGCGCGAACGCCACGAACCCGGCGCCGAGCCGGCCAACGAGCTCGTGGCGGTGGCCACCGACGGGTCCGGCGACGTGCGCCTCGTCGACAAGGGCCCCGACTTCTACGCCGCCCCACGTGTCGCCCCGGACGGCATCCGCCTGGCGTGGATCCAGTGGGACCATCCGAACATGCCGTGGGACACCACCGAGCTGTGGGTCGGCGAACTCGTCGACGGTGTCGCCGTCGGCGCCCGGCGGGTGGCCGGCAATGGCGACGAGGCGCTCGTCCAGCCCGAGTGGACGGCCGACGGGCAACTGCTCGTCGTCACCGATCGCAGCGACTGGTGGAACGTCTACCGGGTCGACGTCGACACCGGCGAGCTCACCCACGCCGCCGGCGGTGCCTACGACATCGCCCATCCACACTGGGTCTTCGACGCCCCGCACTATGCGCCCGGCTTCGATGGTGTTGCCGCCCACGTCGTCGGCGACCCTGCCGGAGCGCAACTCGAAGTCGGTGGGTCGCGGATCCCGACCGACTGCACCGCGATCGACGACGTGCGTGCCGCGAGCGACGGTTCGATCGTGTTCGTCGGTGCCTCGTTCCAGTCCGAGACCTCGGTGCGGCGAGTCGTCGACGGCCGCGTCGAGGTCCTCCGCCCGGCACGCGAGCTGCCGTTCGACCCGGCGTTCCTGCCCGACCCCGAGCTGATCGAGTTCCCCACGCCCGGCGGCGGCGTCGCCTACGGACTGTTCTACGCGCCGGCCCACCCGGAGTGCGCGCTGCCCGACGGTGAGCTGCCGCCGGTCGTCGTCACGATCCACGGCGGGCCGACGTCGCAGGCGCGGCGTTCGTTCAATCCGACCCATCGCTACTGGACGAGCCGCGGTATCGCCGTCGTCGACGTCGACTACCGGGGGAGCAGTGGATACGGGCGCAGCTTCCGGAACCTGTTGCGCGGCAACTGGTGCGTCACCGACGTCGAGGACGCGGTCGCGGCGGTCGACTTCCTCGCCGCAGGCGGCCGCGTCGACGGCCAGCGAGCGGTGATCCGGGGCGGCTCGGCGGGCGGTACGACGACCCTGCTCGCGCTCGCCACCACCGACCGGTTCGCCACCGGCGCCAACTACTTCGGTGTCGCCGACCTGGCGGCGCTGATCACCGACGACCACAAGTTCGAGTCGCGCTACACGGTCGGGCTGATCGGCCCCTACCCCGAGGCGGCCGACGTCTACACCGCGCGCTCACCGCTCACCCACGCCGACGCGATCGAGGTGCCACTGATCGTGTTCCAGGGGCTCGACGACATGGTCGTGCCGCCGGCGCACTCCGAGCGGATCGTCGATGCCGTGCATGCCCGTGGCCTACCGGTCGGCTACCTCGCCTTCGAAGGTGAAGGTCACGGCTTCCGGCGGGCCGAGAACCAGATCCGGTCGCTCGAGGCCGAGTTGTGGTTCTACGGCCATGTGCTCGGCTTCACTCCGGCTGACCCGGTCGAGCCGGTGCGGCTCGAGGGTCGCCCGCTCACCTGAGCGGGCTACGCGCCGATCGCCGCCAACACGGGGGCGAGGGCGCGG
>JAEZFY010000281.1 GCA_023417265.1 Actinomycetes bacterium
GGGCGCGCCTCGCCGAGTTCCCACGGCGTGCCCGGCAGGCCGCTCAGATCCCACGCCGGCGCGGCGTCGGCGCGCGCGCCGAGCGGCGTCGGGGCGGCCGGGCCCGGGATCGCGTCGTCGTGCCCGGGGAGGTCGGGGCCAGCGCCACGGATCAGGGCGCAGCGCTCGAACTGCACCACCGGCCCACCGTCGGCGACGGTCTCGATGCCGAGCCACACCTTGCCGCGGAACTGGTCGCCCTTCGGCGAAGAGTCCTTGAGGCCGAGCACGGTGGTGGTGGTGCGCAGCGTCTCGCCGAGCTCGACCGGGCGGAGGAAGCGCACCGAGCGGTAGTACAGGTTGGCGATCGCCTGGCGCGTGGCCATCGTCGTCTGGCCCATCGCGTAGTGCATCACCACGCCGGGGTTGGCGAGCCGCCCGTCGCTCCCGCTCGCCGCCCGGTAGGCGGGCACGTCGGACACGAGCAGGTGCTGGTCGCCGGTGATCGCGCGGTACCAGGCGTTGTCGGTGTCGCTGAGCGTGATCGGGGGCAGCGGGGGCAGTGTGGCCCCGACGACGAAGTCCTCGTAGAGCGGCCCGAGCCTGGTGGTGTCGAACATGGGCAAAGCTTGGCACGCACGCCTAACGTGGCCCCCTATGACCCCCGACATCATGAGCGCGGCCGAACGCCCGTACGGGGGGGCACCGAGCGACCCCAGCCGAGCCAAGGTCCGCACGCGCCACTTCCAGCGCGCCAAGCAGCACGGCGTCAAGATCACCGGGCTGACGAGCTACGACGTGCTCTCGGCGCAGATCTTCGACGAGGCCGGCATCGACTTCCTGCTGGTCGGCGACTCGGCCGGCAACACCGTGTTCGGGTACGACACGACCTTGCCGGTCACCGTCGACGAGCTGATCCCGCTCACCGCGGCGGTGGTGCGCGGCGCCAAGCGGGCGCTGGTGATCGCCGACATGCCGTTCGGTTCGTACGAGAACGGTCCCGACCAAGCGCTCGCCACGGCCACCCGGTTCATGAAGGAGACCGGCTGCCACGCCGTCAAGCTCGAGGGCGGCGAACGGTCCGTCAAGCAGATCCGGCGCGTCGTTCGCGCCGGCATCCCGGTGATGGCCCACATCGGCTTCACGCCACAGAGCGAGCACGGGCTCGGCGGGCACGTCATCCAGGGCCGCGGCGAGGGCGCCGCGGCGCTGCTCGCCGACGCTCAGGCGGTCGAGGAGGCCGGGGCGTTCGCGGTGGTGCTCGAGATGGTGCCATCGGAGGTGGCCAGCCAGGTCACCCAGCAATTGTCGATCCCGACGATCTCGGTCGGCGCCGGGCCGCACTGCGACGGTCAGCTGATGGTGTGGAGCGACTGGGCCGGGTTCACCCGGGGCCGCATCCCGAAGTTCGTCAAGCGCTACGCCAACATCGGCGACGTGCTGCTCGAGGCCGCCCAGAACTACGTCGCCGAGGTCGCCTCCGGCGTGTACCCGGCCCCCGAACACGAATACGCCGAGTGACCGGTTCGCATCGGGCGGCGCCCGGTGTTCGCCGGGGCGGGTGGTTGCGGTGATGCGGCCGCCGGTGCGGACGTTCCAGCCGCGGCGGCGCAAGCTCTCGCCCACCCGCGCGCGGCTGCTCGCCGAGCACGCTCCGGAATGGGTGCTCGCCACGCACGGACCCCCGCTCGACCTGCCGCGACCGACCGTGTTGGAGATCGGTATCGGGCGCGGGGAGGCGCTGCTGGCGATGGCGGCTGCCGAGCCCGACCTCGACGTGATCGGCGTCGACGTGCACACGCCCGGTATCGCGGCGGTGATCGCCGGCGGGCTCGCGCTCGGGCTCGGCAACGTGCGCCTCGTGCACGGGGACGTGCTCGAGTTCGCCGACCGGATCGGCCCGGCCGCGCTCGCCGGCATCCGGATCTTCTTCCCCGACCCGTGGCCGAAGGCGAGCAAGCGCCACAAGCGGATCGTCACGTCCGCGAACGTCGAGCGCTTCGTGACGCTGCTGGCGCCGGGCGGGTTCCTGCATCTGGCCACCGACATCGACGACTACGCCGAGCAGATGACCGCGGTGTGCGGCGCCCATCGCGAACTCGCCGGCGGGCCGATCGAACGCCCCGCCTGGCGCCCCGAGACGCGTTACGAACGCAAGGGCCTCGACGCCGGCCGCACCGTCACCGACCTCTGGTACTCCCGCGAGTAGTCGTCCGCCGCGGACCGTCCCGCCGCCGCCGCGACTCGCGGGAGTGTGCGTCAGGCGTCGGTCCAGCGGTTGAGGCGCTCGACCGCTTCGATGAACTCCTCGATCATCTCGTACACGACGCGGGCGGCCGGCTTGGGCTCGTTCATCTGCCCGACGACCTGGCCGACGAAGTAGTTCGTAAGCTCGGCCGCCCCGGAGCCGGGTGTGTGGGCGGCCCGGTCGATCCGCCGGACGGCGTCGTCGACGAGGATCGGTTGGAGCGGCATCGGCAGCGGATCGGGCGTGTCGGGCCGGTCCCATTCCCGGGTCCAGGCGGTCACCAGCTGGCGGGCCGGCTTGCCGGTACGCGACCGCGAGCGCACGGTGTCGGACGAGCGCGCCTCGAGGAACTTCTGCTTGACCACTGGATGGGTTTCGGCCTCGTCGGTGGTGAGCCACACCGACCCGCACCACACTCCTTGCGCGCCGAGCGCCATCGCCGCCGCCATCTGGCTGCCGCGGCCGATCCCGCCGGCGCCGAGCACGGGGATGTCGCCGACCGCGTCGACGATCTCGGGGATCAGCACCATCGAACCGATCTCGCCCGTGTGCCCGCCGGCCTCGGCGCCCTGGGCGACGATCACGTCGACGCCGGCGTTGACGTGACGCTCGGCGTGCTGGGCGGCCCCGGCGAGCGCGCCGACCTTGCGCCCGGCGGCCTTGACGGCGTCGATCATGTGGGCCGGCGGCGGCCCGAGCGCGTTGACCACCAGCGCCGGGCGGTGGGCGAGCGCGATCTCGATCTGGGAGGCGGCCTGGTTGGCGGAGAACGGTGCCGACCCGTTGGGGTCGAAGAGGCCGCGGCCCTGACGCACGTCGTCCGGCAGTTCGGGGACGCCGTACCGGGCGAGCAGGTCGTCGACGAACGCCCGGTGTTCGGCCGGGATCATGCCCACCAGGTCGGTGACCGACAGGCCACCCGCGTCGCTGCCGGCGTACTTAGCCGGGACGATCAGGTCGACGCCGTAGGGCTGCCCGCCGCTCAGCTCGGCTTCGATCCAGTCGAGGTCGATCTCGAGCTGGCGGTCGCTGTGTCCGACCGCCCCGAGCACGCCCAGCCCGCCCGCTTTCGACACGGCGACGACGACGTCGCGGCAGTGCGTGAAAGCGAGGATCGGTACGTCGATGCCGAACATGTCGGTGACCGCGGTACGCATGCGGCGACGGTACTGCGGGGCCCGGAGCGGGGGTGCATCGGCACGCGAACCCGGCTCGCTACACTCCGCGCGGTGCCAGGGGACCATCCGCCCGCGGGTCCCGGACGCGGCGTCGTCCTGGTGCTCGACGACGACCCGGTCATCGGCGAGCTGCTCTCGGTCGTGCTCGGGCGGGCCGGTTTCGAGCCGTTGGTGTCGCAGGACTGGCACGCCGCGGTCGAGCTCGTCCACGCCCGCGGCGAACGCGTGGTGGCCGCGGTGTGCGACCTGCAGCTCGGCCACGTCAACGGGGCCGACGTGATCGGCGCTCTGCAGAGCGTCGAGCCGGGCGTGTGCGCGGTGTTGATCTCCGGCCACTCGCAGGCCCACATCCACACCCAGCTGGCCCAAACCGGAACCGACGCGATCGTGTTCCAGAAGCCGTTTCGGGCGGCCGACATGGTCGCCGCGATCGTGGCCGCGACGGCCGCCCCGGCGTCAGCCGAAGCGGACTGCGATCTCGGCGAGCAGGCTCCCCTCGGCGGGTGAGAGGTCGGCGTCGACGCCGGCGATCTCGCGGGCGGCCGAGAACAGCGCCCGGCGCAGCACGCGGCTGCTGATGCGCTCGTCGATCTCCTCGATCAGCGTCACCGCCTCGCCCGAGTCGATCGCGGCCTGGGCCTTGGCGAGCGCCTGGTCGAGGTACTGGTTGAACGTCATGCCCTCGGGGAAGCCTTCGGTCTGCCAGTCGAGCGAGATCGCCGTCAGCGCCTCCAGTTCGGCCGGGTCGTAGCGCGAGTCGGCGGCGACGACGAGTGCCAGCAGTTCCAGCGCGGCGGTGTGCTCGTCGCCGGCGTTGAGGCCGACCGCGACCCCGCGGTAGAGCGTGTCGAGCTCGACCGGACCGTCGTCGCCGACGGTGGCGGGCCCGGCCTCCGGCACGTCGAGCGCGCGCCGCAAGAAGTCGAGCTGGTGGCGCAGGAGGTTCTCGGCGATCACCTCTTGGGGGGTCATGTGAGTGACGCCGACGAGCGGCAACACCTCGTGCGGGCGGCCGGCGGCGAGCAGCGCCGCCGAGAACTGCAGCGTGTGCGCGGCGACCACGTTGTCGTCGGCGAGGCCGTGGATCAACAGCAGCGGACGGGTGAGCTCACCGGCGCGCGGGAGCAGCGAGTTGGCGTCGTACACGTCCGGCTGCGTGTTCGGGTCGCCGAGGTAGCGCTCGGTGTAGTGGGTGTCGTAGAGCCGCCATTCGGTGACCGGGGCGCCGGCGACGGCGGCGTGGAACACGTCGGGGCGGCACAGCACGGCGAGCGCGGCGAGGTAGCCGCCGAAGCTCCACCCGCGGATCGCGACCCGGCCGAGATCGAGCACGCCGACCGCTTCGTCGGCGGCGGCCAGCCCGGCGACCTGGTCGGCGAGCACGCCGTCGGCGAGGTCGTGGTGCACGGCGCGCTCGAAGGCGGTGCCGTGGCCGGGCGTGCCGCGCCCGTCGACCACCACCACGGCGAAGCCCTGGTCGGCGAACCACTGCGACGTGCAGTGCGCGTTGTAGGCGCGCACGACCCGTTGGGCGTGCGGCCCACCGTACGGATCGAGCAGGACCGGCAGCGGCGGGCCGCCGTCGTGGGCTCGCCGCCCGGCCGGCAGCAGCACCGCCACCGGTAGGCCGTGCGGCGCGCTCGCCGACTCGGCGCTGCGGATCATCGTCAGGTTGAGTTCGACGCGGGGCGTCTCGGCGGCGCTCGCCAGGTGCCCACCGTCGGGGAGTTGCCACACCGATCCGGGGGCGTCGGCGGTGGCCCGGTTGATGAGCACGACGGACTCGCCGGCGGCCGCGGTGTGCACCGCCGCCCCGCTGGTGAGTTGCTCCCAGCTGCCGCTGGCCCAGCGGTACACGTGGGCGACGGTGGGGTCGTCGAGCGGGTTGCCCGTGACGAGCACGCGGTCGTGGCGCGCGTCGAGCACCGAGCGCACCTGCACGTCGGCCGGGCTGACGGGGGTGCCGTCGATGAGCAGTCGCCGGGCGCCGTCGCGGTCGGCGCACGTGACGAGCGTCGGGGCGTCGGCGCTGCCGACCAGCACGCCCGCGCCGGGCACGAGCTCGACCCAGTTCGGGTCGGTGTCGGCGAACAGTTCCCGCGTGCTGCCGTCGGTGGGGTCGACGAGCCACGCCGACGTGCGCCGCTGGTCGCGGGTCTGCGACACACCGAGCAGGCCGGCCGCGTTCCAGCACACGTGGGCGAGGTATTCCCAGTCGCCGCCGAGCGTCGGGCTCGTCACGCGCACGGGGGCCTCGGGGCGGGCGAGGCTGACGACGTGCAGCTCGACCTGCGGGTTGGCGGTGCCGGCGGCCGGATAGCGCACGGCGCGGGGGGTGGCCGCCGGGTCGGCGGGATCGGCGATGTGCCACACCGCCACCGGTGCTTCGTCGACGCGGCACACCGCGAGGGCGTCGCTGGCCGGGCTCCACCAGTAGCCGCGGAAGCGGTGCATCTCCTCGGCGGCGACGAAGTCGGCCGAACCCCACGTCACCGTGGTGGCCCGGCCCGGCTCGCCGATCGTGGCGACCGCCGTACCGGTGCGGCCGACGACGCACAGCTCGGCGCCGCGCACGTAGGCGACGTAGCGGCCGTCGGGGCTCGGGCGCGGATCGAACACCGGCCCGGGCACGGCGAGCTCGGTGGTCGTGGCGGCACCGACGTCGGTGACGAACAAGCGTCCGGCGAGCGCGAACACGGCCGTGGTTCCGGCCTCGTCGGTGGCGTAGGCCGTGATCCCGCCGGCGCCTTCGCGCATCCGCTCGCGGCGGGCGCGCTCCTCGGGCGGGAGCTCGTCGGCATCGGCGTTGCCCGCGGCGAGCAGGGCCGGCGGGTCGGCGATCACCGCTTCGGCGCCGGTCGCCAGGTCGCGCCGCCACAGCCGGTTGACCGGATCGTCGCCGGCCGTACTGCGCAAGAACAGCAGCGCCGCGTCGCCGCCGACGACGGTGAGGTTGCGCGGCGCCCCCAGCGTGAACCGCTGCGTGCGGGCGTACTGCCGGGGAAACGTATCGGTCGCGATCTCACTCACCGGCCGGACAGTACGCGATCGGCCGGCCGGGTGCCCCGGCGCCCCGATTACGGGCGGTCGAGGCCGGCCAGCCGCGTGTCGATCAGGCGCCGCGGCACGGGTTCGGGACGGTACCCGGCAAGGTTGGGCGCCAGCGTCGCGGCCAGGTCGACGATCACGTCGCTGCCGGACTTCGTGTACACGCACACCGTGCCGTCGGCGGCCGTGCGGGCGAGCACGAGATTGGCGACGGTCTGCCCGCCGAGATGGTTGAGGTTCGACGCGGTCGGGAGCGGCTGGTCGCAGGCGAACACCGTGAGGTAGCCGGGCGCCTGCGGGTCGACGGCGGCCACGCTGAGTACCGCCGTGGTGCCGCCGTTGGCGCCCGGCACGGCGACCCGCAGGGC
>JAEZFY010000339.1 GCA_023417265.1 Actinomycetes bacterium
CTGCAAAGATGCGCGGATATGGCGTACCCGAAGAAGTTGCTCAACGAGTTCGAGACGGTGGCGCTCGACCTACACCCGCACTGGTGGTACTTCGCCGAGCCGGTGGCAACCCTGCTGGCCACCATCGCCTTCGGCATCGCCAGCCTCGTCGTCGACGTCAACGACGACCTGCAGAAGGTGTGGCGATGGGCTGCCCTGGTGCTCGTCGTCGCCGCCGTCGTGTGGCTGATCGGGCGCTACGCGAAGTGGTCCACCACGAACTTCGTCATCACCAGCGACCGGATGATCTTCCGTTCCGGCGTGATCGCCAAGTCCGGCATCGAGATCCCGCTCGAGCGCGTCAACAACGTGATCTTCAACCAGTCGGTGTTCGAGCGGATGCTCGGCGCCGGCGACCTCGTCATCGAGTCGGCGGGCACCGATGGGCGCCAGACGTTCACCGACATCAAGCATCCCGAGCGCGTGCAGAAGCTGATGCACGCCCAGATGGAAGCCAACGAGAAGCGTGCCTTCGAAGGCGCCTTCAGTGGTGGGGGCGGCGACGTCGCCAGCCAGCTCGAGAAGCTCGAAGGAATGCTCGAACGGGGCACCTTGACGATCGACGAGTTCGAGCGCCAGAAGGCCAAGCTGCTCGGCTCCTGACGGTCGCAATTCCCGCCGGTCCTCCCGGGTTTGTCATGCTCGCTCGATGAGCACTGGAACCGGCCCGCTCGCGGGCTACCGAATCATCGAGATCGCCGGCATCGGCCCGGGCCCGTTCGCGGCGATGATGCTGGCCGACATGGGCGCCGAGGTGATCCGCATCGATCGCCCGCCGGCGGCCCCGCGGCCCGGCATCGCCCAGGGGCCGAACCGCGACGTGTTGCAGCGTGGCCGGCGCAACGTCGCCCTCGACCTCAAGCACCCTGACGGCGTGGCGACGGTGCTCGACCTCGTCGAGCACGCCGACGCGCTGATCGAAGGCTTCCGCCCGGGGGTCATGGAACGGCTCGGGCTCGGACCCGACGTGTGCCTCACGCGCAACCCCAAGCTCGTGTTCGGGCGGATGACCGGGTGGGGGCAGGACGGCCCGTACGCGCTCGCCGCCGGCCACGACATCAACTACATCGCGCTTGCCGGTGCGCTCGGCCACATCGGACGGGCCGGCGAGGCGCCCACCCCGCCGCTCAACCTGGTCGGCGACTTCGGTGGCGGAGGGATGTTCCTCGCCTTCGGTGTCGTGTGCGCGCTGCTCGAAGCCCAGCGCAGCGGCCACGGGCAGGTCGTCGACGCGGCGATGGTCGACGGCACGGCGACACTGATGACGATGTTCTGGTCGTTTGCCCAGAGCGGGCTCCACGACGCCTCACGGCGCGGCGTCAACACGCTCGCCACCGGCGCCCACTTCTACGACGTGTACGAGTGTGCCGACGGCGAGTACGTGTCGATCGGCTCGATCGAGCCGCAGTTCTACGCAGAGCTGATGCGGCTCACCGGGCTCGCCGACGACGAGGGGTTCGCGCGCCAGTTCGACCAGACGCAATGGCCGGCGCTCAAGCTCGTGCTCGCCGCCGTGTTCCGCACCAAGACCCGCGCCGAGTGGTGCGAGCTGATGGAGTACAGCGACGTCTGCTTCGCGCCCGTGCTCCGCATGGACGAGGCGTACGAGCATCCGCACAACGTCGCCCGCGGCACGTTCACCGAGGTCGACGGCATCCGCCAGCCCGCACCGGCGCCGCGCTTCAGCCGCACCGCAGCCGCGCTCGGCGCGCCGCCGGCGCTGGCCGGCGAACACACCCGCGAAGTGCTGGCCGCGTGGGGTCTGCCCGACGACCGGATCGACCACCTGCTCGCCAGCGGTGCTGCGTCCCAGCGCTGACGGGCAAACTGGCACGATGCACCGCGCCCTCGCCGTCGGGTTGTCCCTCACGATCGGCTTGGGGGTCGTCGGCTTGGCGGCGTGCGGAGGCAACGACGATGCCGCCCCGCCCACGCCCGCCAGCCAGCCACCGACCTCGGTGGCGGCCACCGCGGCGGCGACGTCGGCGCCACCCCTCCCGACCGCGCTCGTACCGGGCACCGACGCCGGCGAGCCCGACTATCCCGAGCCGACACCAGCGCCGACCGCGCCCCTGATCACCACGCCGGCGGCCACCAGCCCGCCGTCGGCCCCGGCCACCACCACCGGCACGCCGGCCAGCGGCCCGCCCACCAGCGAACCGTTGTCGGTGCAGGAGCTCGTGTTGTCGGGCGAAGGCGTCGGCTCGGCGCTGTTCGGCACCGACCCCGACGCGGTGATCGGGTACGTCTCGTCGATCCTCGGCGGGAACACCGGTGACTCGGGCTGGGTCGCGCCCGACACGTTCGGTTTCTGCCCGGGCAGCGAGGTGCGCCGCGTCGACTGGGGCGTGCTGTCGCTGCTGTTCGGTGACGCCTCCGACATCGCCACCGGCCGCCGGCACTTCCTCGCCTGGGAGTACGGGCTGATCGGCAGCGTCGGCGACGAGCCGGTCGGGCTGCGCACGGCGGGCGGTGTCACGCTCGCCAGCCGCGTGGTCGACGTGCTCGGCGAGTTCCCCGAGGCGACCCTGATCCCCGGTGACGAGAGCCTCGAACTGCCCGACCAGTTCTACGTCGACGACAGCTTTTCGGGGTGGTTGAGCGGTATCGGCGAGGACGATTTCGTGTCGGTGCTGTTCGGCGGCCTGCGCTGCGGGGGCTGACCATGCACGACGTCCACCTCGTCAACGCGTGGGTGCTGATCGTCGCCAACGCCCTGGCCGGGATGTGGTGTCTTGCCGCCTACCGCTGGCCGCAACTCGCCGGCCGCCCGATGTGGGTGTTCGTGGTGGTCGCCCAGCTGACCGCGTTCACGCAAGCCCTGACGGGCGCGGTCGTCGCCCGCGAGGGCGAGCAGGTGCTCGACGACATGCACGCGCTGTACGGCTTCTCGGCGATCGTCGCCGTCGGCATCATGTACAGCTACCGCAACAGCGGGTTCCTCCACGGCAAAGAGACCCTGCTGTACGGCTTCGGCAGCCTCTTCGTGATGGGCCTCGGCCTCCGCAACCTCGTCCTGTAACCAGGCGCTCGCCGGTGGCGAGGGGGTTACTTGAAGCGCGATTCGAGGGTGTCGACGGCGATCTGTAGCGACGCCGGGAGTTTGTCGCCGAACACGGCGTAGTGCTCGCGGATCTGCGGAATCGCGCCCTTCCAGCCTTCGGCGTCCACCGACAGCAACGTCTTGACGTCGTCGTCGGAGATGTCGAGCCCGTCGAGGTCGAGCGCATCGACCGTCGGCAGCTTGCCGATCGGGGTATCGACCGCGTCGGCGTCGCCGTCGGTGCGCTCGAACACCCACTTCAGCACCCGGCTGTTCTCGCCGAACCCGGGCCACAGGAATCGCCCGTTCTCGTCGCGGCGGAACCAGTTCACGAAGAAGATCTTGGGCAGCTTGTCGGGCGTGGTCGACTTGCCGATCGACAGCCAGTGGGCGAAGTAGTCGGCGAAGTTGTAGCCGCAGAACGGCAGCATCGCCATCGGGTCGAAGCGCAGCTTGCCCACCTCGCCCTGCTGGGCGGCGGTGGTTTCGGATGCCATGATCGAGCCGAGGAACACGCCGTGCTCCCAGTCGAACGCTTCGGTGACGAGCGGCACGGTGGTGCGCCGGCGGCCGCCGAACAGGATCGCCGAGATCGGCACGCCGGCCGGGTCTTCCCACTCGGGGGCGATCGACGGGCACTGTCCGGCGGGGGCGGTGAAGCGGGCGTTCGGGTGGGCGGCCGGACCGTCGCTGGCGGGCGTCCACGGGTTGCCCTTCCAGTCGGTGGCCGC
>JAEZFY010000007.1 GCA_023417265.1 Actinomycetes bacterium
ACGCGCATCACGGTGACCGGCCGGGCCGGGCTCGCCGACGGGGCGGCGAGCGTCGTGCTCAACGTCACCGCCACCGAAACCCAAGGACCGGGTTTCGTCACCGTGTACCCGTGCGGCGCCGGGCGGCCGAACGCCTCGAACCTCAACTACGCGCCGAACCAGACGGTGGCCAATCTGGCCGTGGCCAAGCTCGGCGACGGCGGCCAGGTGTGCGTGTTCACGAAGGCCGCCGCGCACCTGGTGGTCGACGCCGCCGGAGCGCTGCCGGGCACCGCCTATCAGCCGCTCGCCAACCCGCAGCGGCTGCTCGACACACGCCCGACCGGCGCCACCGCCGACAACGCCTACCGCGGGTTCGGGGCGCAGCCGCCGCGCGGGAGCCTGCAGCTCGACGTCACCCGGGCGGGCGTGCCCGACACCGCCTCGGCGGTGGTCCTCAACGTCCCCGCGGCCGGCGCCCAGGGCGCCGGCTATCTCGCCACGCACCCGCGCGGCAGCAACCGCCCCAACGCCAGCAACGTCAACTACGGCGCCGGCCAGACGGTGGCCAACGCGGTGGTCGCCCGAGTGGGCGCGGGTGGTGAGGTGTGCCTGTTCAACCTGGCCCCCACGGACGTGATCGTCGACGTCGCCGGCTACCTCACCGGCCCGCCGCCGGTGGCAACGGGGATGCCCTGCCCCGGTACCGCACCCACCGACGCCAACGCCGCAACCGCGATCGTCCGTCGCCCCAACCTGCAGCGCGCGGTCGGCGTCGACCGGGTCGCGATCCTCGTCTGCGACACCCCGGAGAACGCGCCGGCACTCGACGCCACGGCGATCGCGGCGTGGGCGAACCAGCAGGTCGCTCCGTGGTTCGCTGAGGTGTCGCGGGGCGCCTACGTGGTCGAGTTCGCCGCCCACCCGTCGGGGCGGATCACCGTGGCTGGTGTGTTCGACTGCATGAACAGGGTGTCCGATCTCACCGGGGCGCCGTTCACGAACGTGCTCGGGATCCCCGAGGTCAACTACGGCGGCGGGCAGGCCGGGCCGGGGTTCGTCTACAGCAACACCGACACGAACGTGCTCGGGTCCGCTCCCTCGGTCTCGTCGCGGGGCGGGTACGTCGGTGGCCAGGCGGCGTTCGTCAACCCGTCGGTGTTCATCCACGAGATCGGCCACACGATCCACTGGCCGCACTCGTACCTGCTCGA
Organism: Actinomycetes bacterium; assembly: GCA_023417265.1. Lineage (GTDB taxonomy): Bacteria > Actinomycetota > Acidimicrobiia > Acidimicrobiales > Ilumatobacteraceae > Ilumatobacter. Next base: position 1,194 of record JAEZFY010000007.1, read on the forward strand.
TCCGAACGACGCCTTCACCGAATACAACAACCGCACCGACGTGATGAGCGGCGAGCCCGAGGCGCCGTTCGATTCGGCCAACTACTGCGCGCTCCCGGGCACCGGGGGGGCGAAGACGCCGTGCTACGCCCAGCACACGCTGGCCTTCAACCGCATGGCGGCAGGGTGGGTCGGCGGCACCCAGGTGGCGGTGCACCGGTCGGGGCAGGCGAACTACGCGCTCGACCGGCCCACCGGCGAGGGCCTCCAGCTGGTCGCCCTCCCCGACCCGGGTGATCCGCTGCAGCTGATGACGATCGAAGCCCGCCCGGCCGTCGGCCGCGATCAGTTCCTCGAGCGCGCCGGTGTCGCGATCCACCTCGTCGACCAGACCGGCGACGGGTACCGGCGCGGCGTGTCGACGACACGACGCCAGCAGCAGGCGGTTGGGCCCGGAAACGCCTACGCCCACGTGGTCGCCCCCGGCGAGACCTTGACGGTGCACGGCGTGACGGTGCGCGTCTACCCCGACGGCGGCGGCGGCCAGGGCTACCTCGTCGAGGTCAGCGGCACGTACCGCACGCCCGGGGCGCTGCCGCGCGACCGCGAGGTGGTGCGCACCCAATCCGTCGACGAGGGGCGCTTCCTGCACCGCCCCGAGTAGCGCTATCCGGTGAGGCCGGCGCGCAGCTGCGCCGCGTACAGCCCGTCGCGGCCCACCAGTTCGGTGTGCGTCCCGAGCTCCGCGATCCGGCCGCCGCTGAGCACCGCGATCCGGTTGGCCGAGCGGACCGTCGAGAGGCGGTGGGCGATGACGATCGCGGTGCGCCCGGCCAGGGCCGTGTCGATCGACGCCTGGACCTGCGCCTCGTTGTCGTTGTCGAGGTGGCTGGTCGCTTCGTCGAGGATCACGATCGCCGGATCCTTGAGCAGCAAGCGGGCGATCGCGAGGCGTTGCTTCTCGCCACCTGACAGGCGATAGCCGCGCTCGCCGACCACGGTGGCGAACCCGTCGGGGAGCGCTTCGATGACGTGCAGGATGCGCGCCGCCGCGCACGTCTCGCGCAACTCGGCGAGTGTGGCGTCGGGCCGCGCGTAGCGCAGGTTTTCGCCGATCGACTCGTGGAACAAGTGCGGGTCCTGGGGCACGACGCCCATTGCCGACCGCAGCGACGCCAGCGTGAGATCGCGCACGTCGTGCCCGTCCACCAGGACCGCCCCGTCGGTGACGTCGTACAGGCGCGGGATCAGGTTGGCGAGCGTGCTCTTCCCGGACCCCGAGGCCCCGACCAGGGCGAGCGTCTCGCCGGGTTCGATCGCGAGGTCGATGTCGACGAGCACGTCGCGGTCGGCGTCGCTCGAACCGGCGGCCGACCCGACCGTCTCCATCGAGGCGATCGCCGACTCGTCGGCCGGGGGATACCGGAACCGCACGTGACGGAACTCGACCCGCCCGCGCGGGGCGACGAGGTCGACCGCGCCGGGCTTGTCGGCGATCGGTTCGGGAGCGTCGAGCACTTCGAACACGCGCTCGAACGACACCATCGACGTCATCAAGTCGACCCGCGCGTTGGTGAGCCCGGTCAGCGGCTGGTACACGCGGGTGACCAGCGCCGCGAGGGCCACCAGCGTGCCGGGCGTGATGTCGCCGTCGATCACGAGGTAGGCACCGACGCCGTAGATCGCCGCCGAGCCGACCGCGGCAACCAGGCCGAGGGCGACGAAGAACACCCGCCCGAGCATCGCCTGGCGGACGCCGGCATCGGCGACGGCCTTGGCCCGCGCACCGAACTGCTCGTTCTCGCGCTCGGCCGAGCCGAACAGCTTGACGAGCACCGCCCCGGCGACGTTGAAGCGCTCGGTCATCTGCGTGCTCATCGCCGCGTTGTTGGTCATCTGCACGCGCGAGATCGCTTGCAGGCGACGCCCGACCCGACGCGCGGGTACGACGAACATCGGGAGCACAACCAACGCCAGCAGGGTCAGCCGCCATTCGAGGGCGATCATCGTGATCAGCGTGGTGATCAGCACGATCACGTTGCTGACGACGCTGCCGAGCGTGGATGTCAGCGCCGATTGGGCGCCGACGACATCGGTGGTGAGCCGGCTCGTGATCGCCCCGGTGGGTGTTCGGGTGAAGAACGCCAGCGGCAACCGTTGGACCTTGGCGTACAGCGCCTGCCGCAGATCGGCGATCAGGCCCTCCCCGATGCTGGCCGAGCACCAACGCTGGACGATCGCCAAGGCCGCGTCCCCGAGCGCGGCGAGGACGGCGATCGCCGCCAGCCACGTCACGGCCCGGCGGTCGGCGTCGGGGATCGCCTGGTCGAGAATCTGGCGCACGACGAGCGGCGGCACGAGCGCCAACACGGCCGACAGCACGATCGCCGAGAGGAACACTGCGATCGTCGTGCGGTACGGCCGGGCGAACGCCCACACGCGCGACGGGGTGCCCTTGGCGAGTTTGACACCCTTGATCTCGGTGTCGTCGCGGGGGCGCATCGAGCCACCCATCCGGTGACCGACCCCACCTCCCATGCGCATGCGTGGAGGCTAGATCGGCGCCGGCGAGATCGGTGCAGCGCCGTCGCCTGCTGGCGCGCCGCCGATCGCACGACGCCGTACCCTGGCGCCATGTCTGGCGGCGTTGTGCGTATCGGGTTCGCCGGGCGGCTGTGCGCGGCCGGCGTTGCCGCGGCTGCGCTCGCGGCCTGCGCTCCGGGCGCCGGCGTGTCGAGCGGTACCGCAGCCCCAGCACCCGTCGCTACGGCACCCGCCCCGGACACGCCCACGGACGCAAGCGACCCCCGCCCCGGCCCGCGCCCGGGACCCGCCGCCGACGGCATCGGCTACGACCCCGGCCCGATCGAGTGGGAGGAATACGACGAGGGGCTCGACACGGCCACCGTCACCGTGCCGGTCGACTACGGCGATCCGAACGGGGCGACGATCGACCTGCACGTGATGCGCCACCGAGCGCTCGACGACGACGCCCGGATCGGCTCACTGCTCGTCAACCCCGGCGGCCCCGGTGCACCCGGCTCGGAGCTCGCCCTGTACGCGCCGTTCCAGTTCGACCTCCCGCTGCTGCGCAGCTTCGACATCATCGGCTGGGATCCGCGCGGCACCGGCGCGAGCGAGCCACCGATCGAGTGCATCGGCGACGAGGACTACGACCGGATGTACGCCGAGATCGACTCGACGCCCGACAGCGAGGCCGAGCACGAGCGCCTGGTGGCGTTGGCCGAAGAGTTCGCCACCGGCTGCGAGATCGGCTCGGCGGGCATCCTTGAACACGTCGGCACGAACAACTCGGCGCGCGACATGGACTCGATCCGGCGGGCACTCGGCGAGGACACCATCAGCTACTTCGGATTCAGCTACGGCAGCGAGCTCGGGGCGGCGTGGGTGACGTTGTTTCCCGACACGGTGCGCGCCGCCGTGCTCGACGGGGCCAGCGACCCCGACGCCGAAGCGCTCGAAAGTTCGCTGCAGCAGATCGAGGGGTTCGAGGAGTCGGTCGTCCGGTTCCTCGACGAGTGCTCCGACCGCGACTGCGCGTTCGCGCCCGACGGCGATGCCGAAGCCGCGTATCTCGCGTTGATGGCATCGCTCGACGCGGACCCGATCCCGAGCGAGCCAGGTCGCCCCGACGTCAATCGCGACGTCGCCACGTCGGCGGTGATCCAGGCGATGTACTCCGACTCGTACTGGCCTGCCCTCGAGCACTCGCTGGCCGCCGCCGCAGAGGGCGACGGGAGCGGGCTGCTCGAGCTCTACGACGCCTATTACCGGCGCAACCCCGACGGCACGTACGGGAACATGTTCGAAGCGTTCCAGTCGATCTCGTGCGCCGACGTTCCCGAGCGGCCCACCGTCGAGCAGGTCGATCGGGAGGCCGAGCAGTACCGCCAGGTCGCTCCGCACCTGGTGCCGGAAGGCTCGGCCGGCGGGTACTTCTGCACGTTCTTTCCGCCCGCCGTCGACCCGCGCGTCGACATCACCGGCGCGGGTGCCGGCCCGGTGCTCGTGATCGGCACCACCGGCGATCCGGCCACCCCGTTCGCCTCGACCGTGGCGATGGCCGAGCAACTCGAGGACGGGCGCTTGATCTCGGTGGAGGCCAACCAACACCTCGGCTACGGCGTCAACTCGTGTGTCGTCGAGGCCGTCAACGACTACCTCATCGACCTGCGCCCGCCTGACGAGACGCTCGAGTGCGGCTCCCCCGGCCTGTTCGGTTAGTCGCCGTCACCGCTAACCTCGTTCGACGGAAGGGTGCCCGAGTGGCCTAAGGGACACGCCTCGAAAGCGTGCGAGGTGCAAGCCTCCGCGGGTTCAAATCCCGCCCCTTCCGCCCTGCGAACCCCGCCCCGGTGGGCGGGGTTCGTCGCGTCCGGGCTGCGCCTACGGCGTGTGCCGAGTTGGCAAGCGATCCGTCGATTGACCCGCCAGCGTCACGGTTCGACCACCGATCGTGACGATGGCTGAGATTTTCGTACGTCTCGTGGCGATTTTCCCGCTTCGCTCGAGCAGAGTGAACTACCGTCGTCGGCGGTGATGCGGAGATGAACGGGACACCACCCGCGCTGGACGTGCTGCAGATCCGCCTTCCCGCGCCCGGTTGGAGCGTGCTCGACGCCGTGCGGGCGCGGGCCTTCACGGGTGAGCTGACCCTGATCGGAGCCCCCGCCGTCCGCCTGTGGGCCGACGCCGGACGGATCTACTTCGCCGAGCAACTCGGTGCTGCGCCGCTGGCGGCCCAACTCGTCGCCGATCGCGTGCTCAGCCCGGAACAGCTCGCTCGCGGCGCCGTCGCCGTCGCCGGGCGACACCATCTCGGAGCGCTCTTCGAGCGCGTTCCCGGCGCCGACCGCCACGCCGTGTTGCTGGCCGTCGCCGCCGCCACCGAACACGCCCTGCGCACGATCGCCGCGCAACTGCTCGCGGGCGTCGACCTCGTGCCGTACGCGTTCGACCCGCACGGCGTGCACGCCTGGTCGGCCACCGCCCACGTCGCCGCACCGGCCGTCGCCCCACTCCCCGCACCCACGGTCACCCCGCACGCCGCGCCTGGCGCGCCGATGCCCGCTCCGCTCGCTCCCACCCCGACGGTGCCGGCCGCGCAACCAGCGCCGCCGCTTCCCGATCCCGAGCCGCCGTTGCCGACGCCGCCCGCCGCATCGGCTGCCGCCGCGCCCGAACCGGCGCACGCCCACGCGGCGACGGCCACCGCCGAATGCGATGCGGCGATCGATTGGGATCGGTTGCCGTACATCGAGCGCTTGGCCGCCGAACGCGACGCGCGCGCCCCGGACGTGTTCGCCGTCATCTGGCCCGACGGTGACGTCGAGCGCCGTTCCACCACGAACGGATATCACGACGCCGCCCACGATTCGATCCTCGCCGGCGTGGCGGG
>JAEZFY010000038.1 GCA_023417265.1 Actinomycetes bacterium
GCGCTGGTCGCTCTCGCCGCCTGCAACGCCGCCGGCTCGGCGGACGAGCGGCCGGCGACGACGCGTGCGGTCGGCATCGCCGCAACGACGCTCCCGCCCGAGACGGCGGCGGGCCCGGCGACGAGCACCGCCAGCCCGGTGACGCTCGACGTCACGACCGTCGCGCCTACCACCACGACGACCATCCGACCCGCCAGCACCACGACCATCGCGCCCCCGAGCACCCCGTCCATCTCGCCGCCGACGACCATCACGCCCCCGACGCGCCCTCCGGCCGCCGCGACCACAACCACGACCACCGTGCCGGCGTTGCGCACGGCGTGCACGCGAGTGGTCCACATCGGCGACTCCACCGGGCTGGCGATGTGGACGGCCGCCGACGTCGGCGACGCCTCGGCAACGCTCGCTGAGCGCTACCGGGCGGTCGGCGTCGCCGAGGTGTTTCCCGACAACTCCGGTGGGCGCTCGATGGTCGAACGGCTGCCGGGACAAGCCAACGCGATCGACGTCGCCGAAGCGGTGCGGGCCGGCGGCTATCGGGGCTGTTGGGTGCTGATGCTCGGCACGAACGACGCCGCCAACGTGGCGGCCGGTGGCGTGCCCGGCCTCGACGAGCGGATCGCCCGCATGCTGGCGCTCATCGACGGCGACCCGGTGCTGTGGGTCAACGCGGTCAGCCGCAGCACCGACCCGGTGTACGCCGATGCAGCGATGCAGGCATTCAACGCCACCCTCGCCCGGGCCGCGGCCACCAGCCCGAACCTGCGCATCCTCGACTGGGCGGCGAGTGCCCAGCCCGACTGGTTCACCAGCGACGGCCTCCACTACACCCAACCCGGCCGCATCTGGCGCGCCGCGCTCACGGCCCAAGCCCTCGCCCAGACGTTCCCCGCCAACGGATAGCCCGAGCCAACCCTGCCAGGCACTCGCGTCGGTGCCCAACACCATCAATCCGGACGTTCAGCCAATCCGGACGTTCAGCCGAGCTGGGCGTGGAGGAAATCGATCACCTTCGGCCACACCTCGCGGTAGAGGTCCTCGTCGAGGGTGCCGAGGGCGTTGTGCGGCGCCATGAAGGCGTGGCCACTGCCGGGGTAGATGGTGAACTCGACGTCCTTGCCGAGGTCCTTGAGGCGCGCCTCGAGTTCACGGGCGGGGCCGGGGGCGAAGAAGTCGTCGTGCTCGGCGAGATGGGCGCGGATCGGCGCCGCGATCGCCGAGTAGTCGGGTTGCCCGTCGCCCTGCGGGAACCCGTAGAACGGCACGACGGCAGCGACACGGTCGGGCCGGTCGGCGGCGATGTGGAACGACAACATCCCGCCCATGCAGAATCCGACGACCCCGATCTTGGCGTCGGGGCCGGCGCCGCTGACGTGATCGCTGGCGGCCAAGTAGTCGACCGCGCCACTCATGTCCTTGGCGGCCCGTTCGGGCGGCATCTTGCTCATCAGCTCGCCGGCCCGGTCCATCTCCGTGTGCCCGGCCAACTCGCCGCGGTAGAGGTCGGGGGCGAGCACGGTGAAGCCCTCGGCGGCGAACCGGTCGGCCATCTCGATGAGGCCGGAGTCGAGGCCCCACCACTCCTGCACGAGCAGCAGCCCCGGCCCGACGCCCGACTCGGGCACGGCAAGGTAACCGGACGCGGTGTCGCCATTGCTCGGGAACTCGACGCGGTCTGACGTGTGGCTCATGCCCGTCACGGTACGTCGCCAGCCGTGGCGGTGGCGGACGCGAGCGGCGGTGCGCCCCCGTCACCGGCGACCGGAGGTCGTAGCCTCGTGACGATGAGCGCTGCGCAGGTTCCCACGTCCGTGTACGCCGACCGGCTGGCCCGGGTGCGCGCGGCGATGGAGGTGCAGGGTGTCGATGCGGTGCTGTTGTCGGTCGGCCACGACCTCCCGTATCTCACCGGCTACCTGGCGATGCCGCTCGAGCGGTTGACGCTGCTCGTCGTGCCTCGCGATGCCGAAGCGACGCTGCTGATCCCGCGGCTCGAAGCGCCCCGGGTGGCGCCGCAACCGGGCGTGTTCGAGCTCGCTCCATGGAACGAGACCGACGACCCGACCGCACTAGCGGCGGCGTTGATCCCCCGTCCTAGCGGCGCCAGCGGCCCGACGATCGCGGTCGGTGACCAGATGTGGGCGCGCTTCTTGGTCGAACTGCTCCCGCAGCTCCCCGGCGCCCAGTTCCGTCGGGCGGTCGACGTCGTCGGGCCGCTGCGAATGCGCAAGGACCAAGCCGAGATCGACGCGCTCGCGGCCGCCGGGGCAGCGGTCGACCGGATCGCCGCCGAGCTGCAGGCAGGCCAGATCCCGCTCGTGGGGCGTACCGAGGCCGACGTGTCGGCCGAGCTCTCGGCGCGGATCATCGCCGAGGGCCACGACAAGGTGAACTTTGCGATCGTGGCCGCCGGCGAGAACGCGGCCAGCCCACACCACCACGCTGGTCCCCGCGTGATCCGGGAGGGCGAGATCGTGCTGTGCGACTTCGGCGGCACGATGGCCGGATACTGCTCCGACATCACGCGCTGCGTGTTCACCGGCGACGTCGCTCCGGACGTCGCCGAGGCGTACTCGGTGCTGCACGCGGCGCAGGCGGCCGGCGTGGCGGCGGCCACCGTCGGTACGCCGTGCGAGGACGTCGATCGGGTGACTCGGCAGGTCATCTCCGACGCCGGCTACGGCGACTACTTCGTGCACCGCACCGGCCACGGCATCGGCATGGAGGAGCACGAGGACCCGTACATCGTCGAAGGCAACTCGCGTCCGCTCGAACCCGGTCACGCGTTCAGCATCGAGCCAGGCATCTACGTGCCCGGCAAGTGGGGCATGCGGCTCGAAGACATCGCCGTCGCCACCCCCGACGGCCCGTTGTCCCTGAACGCCGCCAACCACGACCTCATCAGCGTCTGACCCACCCGGGCACTGCGCCGGAGCACGGGCGTGGCGGTGCTCAGCTGATCGTGTAGCTGACGAGTTCGATCACGGTGTCGGCGCCGCGGTAGGCGCCGAGCGGGCCGGTGTCGAGGGCGCAGTACTCGACCGGGGCGACCGCCGGGCTGCCGACGTTCACCGCCGTGCACGTGGCCGGCTGGCCCGCCAAGGTGGCCGTGCTCGGCAGGGCGTCGGCGACGTTGCGGTTGGCGTCGGTCCGCAGTTTGGCGGCCGTGCTCGCGCCCCAGAACGAGCTCGTGATGGCGAGGTTGCTGATACGCGTCTCGTCGTGCCCGGCGACGCATTCGGCTTGGCCGGCGGTGCATGTCCGCTGCTCGCCCTCGACGGTGAGGTATTCGACGGTGACGCTGCCGTCGCTAGCGAACACGACGCGGGTCTCGGTGGGCGAGTGGGTGACGGTCACCTCGGCAGGCGGTGTGCCTTGCATCGTCGAGGCGACGGTGTACACAGCGGTGAACGTCGCCCCGTTGGCGGCGTCGAGCCGGGTGAGGACCGCTTCGATCGCAGCGTCATCGACGCGGCGTTCGTCGGTGAGGGTCGGCCGCGGCCCGAGCGCGCACCCGCCGAGCGCGACCAGCGCGCCGAGGGAGACGACGATCCGACCGGCCACGGCGGACGAGCCTAGGGAGGCCAGGCGTGAAGCGGCCGCTCGCCCATCGAGCTGGGGTGGTGATCGGGTCCGCCTCGCATACCCTGCGGCGCCGTGATCCGGCTCGACGCAGCAATGTTCTTGTTGCAGTGGGCGACGGGCGGGATGGCGTTCTGTTGGTTCACGACGCGCCGTCGGGCGGTGGGGCTCGGGTATGGCTGGCTCCTGCGCGGCACCTATCTCCTGCTGGCGGTCGGTGCCGCGCTTGTCGGATTCCGGTACGGCCGGGTGTGGGGCCGCGAACTCGCCTCGGTTGGCGTCGTGATCGCGTGCGCGGTCGCCCTCGGGGTGTCGATCGCTCGCCGCTCGGCGGGTGTTCGCGGGCAGCTGGCCGAGCACGACCGACGCACCGAGCGGGTCGCGGCGATGACCGGCAT
>JAEZFY010000166.1 GCA_023417265.1 Actinomycetes bacterium
CGTACGGGCTCGGCGGCCGTGGAGTGCCCGCCGAGCGTGGCGTCGTCGACGGCGAGGTCGGCACCCCAGTGGACCCGGTAGTGGAACGCCTCGGCGGGGATGCCGGCGGGGATCCGGTCGACCGGATAGCCGATCGTGCGCTCGCTCAGCCACACCGCCTCGGCGACGTCGAGGTCGGGCACGACGGCGGCCCGCGTGACCGCGACGGCGAGCAGATTGGTGGCCGAGTCGAAGGCGAGCGTGGTCACCATGCCGTCGGCGGGCACGACGAACGTGACGTTGTCGCCGTCGGGTACCCCACCGGCGCCGTAGTTCTCGTCCCACGACAACCCGACCGTGGCCTTGACCTCGTACGACCCGGCGGGGATCTGGGTCGTCGCCAGCGAGTGCACCCCGTCACCGTCGGGGTCCTGGAGCCACGACCGCATACATGTCGGATCCCAGTCGCTGGCGCAGCCCATCGCTGCCTGGAACGAGCCGGCGGCGACCACGATGTCGGTCTCCGCCGTCGTCGTCACGAAATGCGTGCGGTGGTCGTAGTAGAAGCTGATCGGCTCACCGGTGGAGGTCAGCGGGATGTCGGCCCCGTTGCGCACGGCTCCGGCGCCGTAGTTCTCGTCCCACGTGCCGTCGATCGCGACCTTGTAGGCGTAGGGGCCCGCTGGCAACGTGAAGGTGCCCTTCCAGATCTCGTCGTTGGGGTCGAGCGTCAACGCCGCGGCGGCGCAGCCGGGGTCCCAGTCGCCGGTGCACCCCATCTCGCTGTTGGCACTGCCGGGCACCGTGACCATGCTCGGTTGCTCGACGTCGCCGACCGCGCCGCCGCCCGTCTCCGGCGGCGCGTCGCCGACCCCCGCGAACGTGGAATCGACCGAGAGGTTGCCGGCGTTGTCGCGCACGATCGCCCGGTACTCGAGCAGCGTGCCGGCGGGGAGGCTGGTGGTGTCGTGGAACACGCGATAGGGAGCGTTGTCGTCCGTGCCGAGCAGGTGCCAGCCGTGCTCGCCGACGACGCGGTACGTGTAGGTGACGTCGACCGGCTGGTCGGTGGGCACGCCCGCACGGATCTCGGCGCGCCCGCCGACGACGCCGCCGGCGAGTGGTGTCATGAACACCGGCTCGGGGGCCCGATGACTGCGCTTGATGTGCTGCTGAGCCCGGAACACCTGCACGGTCATCGGGGGCACCGTGACGGTAACCCGGCCGTGGTCGATCGCCAGGCGCGACCCGCCGCCGTAGATCGGCTGGAACTTGCCGTGTTCGGTGGCCGTGGCGAACGTCGCGGTCATCGGTGTGCCCGCATTGTTGGCCACGACCAGGTACTCGGTCTGCTGGCCGTGGCGGGCTTCGCCGATCCGGCTGACGGCGAAGATCCCCGCCCCGTCGCTCGAGAAGCGCGGGATCTGGGCGCCGTCCTGGAGGGCCGGGTGGGCAGCCCGCAGCGCCGACAGTTCGGCGATTGCCTGGAACACCGGGCCGTCGGTGCCGTAACGGTCGATCGCGCCGCCGGGTGCACCGATCATCAGGTCGTCGTTGTAGCTGGCGACCTGGCTGGCGAACATGTCCTGGCGAGCGTCCTTGTCGCCACCGTCACCGATGAAGCCCTGCTCGTCGCCGTAGTACACGACCGGCTGCCCGCGCAGCGTGAACATCAGGGCGTGGGCGAACAGGTCCTTCTGCAGGTCGCCGCCGACGAACCGACCGATCCGGCCCATGTCGTGGTTGCCGAGGAACGTCGGCAGGTTGTAGGCGTTCGAGTCGGTGTCGGTGTAGTAGTCGTCGCCGGCGTACAAGTCGGCGAGCAGCGCCGTCGAGTCGCCGTTGGTGACGGCCACGGCCACTTGCTGGAAGCCGAAGTCGAGCGTCGACGAGAGCGCCCCGGCGGTCGAGTAGATGCTCTGGAACACGGGGTTGGCGTCGAACACTTCGCCGAACATGAAGAAGTCGTCGTTGCCGAGCGATGCCGCGTGTTCGTGCATGGCCGGGCCGAACGACTGCCAGAACTCGAGGTTGACGTGCTTGGCCGTATCGATCCGGAAGCCGTCGATGCCGAAATCGACCCACACCTGGTAGATCTCCTCCATCCCCTGCTGCACGGCGGGGTGTTCCGTGAACAGGTCGTCGAGGCCGATGAAGTCGCCGTACTCGGACGACTCGCCGGCGAACGTCGAGTCGCCGCGGTTGTGGTACAGCGTCGGGTCGTCGAGCCAGTCCGGGAACTTGGCGTCGGCGTCCTCGGGCGTGTTGAAGATCGGTGTGTACGGGAAGCCGTCGACGTTCATCTCCGGGAACTCGGGCGAGTTGACGTAGTCGCGGTCGTCGAACTCGTTGCCCTCGGCGTCGGTGTACGGCGACGCCTCCTTGGAGATGTAGGTGTACTGGCCTTCCTCGTAATCGATCACGTCGGCGGTGTGGTTGGTGATGATGTCGAAGAACACCTTCATCCCCATCGCGTGGGCGGTGTCGATCAGTTCGGTCAGCTCCGCGTTGGTGCCGAGGTGCGGGTCGATGCGGGTGAAGTCGGTGATCCAGTACCCGTGGTAACCGGCGCTCTCGTTGCCGGGTGACCCCTGCACGGGCTTGTTGGCGAACGACGGGGTGAGCCAGATCGCGGTGGTGCCGAGCGACTGGATGTAGTCGAGCCGGTCGATCAGGCCGCGCAGATCACCACCGTGGTAGAAGCCCTTGTCGGCCGGGTCGAACCCCGTGGCCAGACGGTCGCCGGTCAGCCCGCCGAGGTCGTTGTCCGTGTTGCCGTTGGCGAAGCGGTCGGTCATCACGAAGTAGAACTGCTCGCGGGTGAGCCGGTTGCGCAGCGAGTCGCCGGCCAGTTGGCGGTCGGCGCGGGTGACTCGGTCGCCGGCCGGGCGGGCGGGGACGACGCTCGTCAGGTTGGTGGTGTCGTCGTACGTGAACACCACCTCGGCCGGCCCGGCGATCGTCAGCGGGATGTTGCTGCCGTTGGGAACTCCGCCGAGCCCGTAGTTCTCGTCCCACGTGCCGCCGACGGTGATCTTGAACTCCCACGTCCCGGCGGGCACGGCGAACGTCGTGCGGTACACATCGGCACCGGCGGGGGCGAGCTGTGTGGCGGTGCAGCCAGGGTCCCAGTCGCCGCCGCACCCGAGCTCGCTCTGCAACGAACCGGCGACGATCACGAGCTTGTCGTCGGCGCGCACACCGCGCTCGGCGACCACGGTCGTGCCGACGAGCAACCCGGCGGCAACCACGATGCGAGCCGTACGAGCCGTGCGACCTGGACCCATGAGGAACCCCCTCGGTTCGGGCCCGCTGGCCGCGACCGTAGCCCGTCGGAACCGACCCGTAAACCGGCTCGATGCACGCCCGGCTGTGCTGGCCTACGCTGCGACGATGACCGCCCAGCGCCCCGGCTCGGCGTCGTCGTGCGATCGGCCGGCGCAGTGACCACGTTCTTGTTGCCGCACGAGCCGATCGCCACCATCGACGCGTATCTCGCCACCGACGCCGGTGGGGCGGGGATCGCCCGTGCCCACCAACTCGGCGCGGCGGCCACGATCGACCTCATCGCCAGCTCCGGTTTGCGCGGGCGGGGCGGCGGCGGATTCCCCACCGGACAGAAGTGGGCGGGCATCGCCCACCAGGCCGGGCAACGCCGGTACGTGGTGTGCAACGGGGCCGAGGGCGAGCCGGGCACGTTCAAGGACCGGGCGCTGTTGCGCGCCAACCCGTACCAGGTGGTCGAGGGTTTGGCGATCGCCGCTTTCGCGGTCGGGGCCGGCGACGCGTTCTTGTGCTTGAAGGCGAGCTTCACCCGCGAACTCGATGCGGTCACGCGGGCCGTGCAGGAGTTCCAGTCGGCCGGGTTGTGCGAGGGCTGCCGGGTCACGATCGTCGCCGGACCGGACGAGTACCTGTTCGGCGAAGAGAAGGCGATGCTCGAAGTGATCGAGGGCAACGAGCCGCTGCCGCGCTGGCTCCCGCCGTATCTGCACGGCCTGTTCGCCACCGCCCCGCAGCTCGGCTGGCAAGCCACCGCCGCCCCGGCCGGCTCGAGTTCGGCTGGTTCGGGCTCAGCTGGCCCGGGCTCGAACCCGACGCTCGTCAACAACGTCGAGACGCTCGCCAACGTCACCCACATCCTCGCCCGCGGCGCCGACTGGTTCCGCACGATGGGCACCCCCGACTCGCCCGGCACGATCATCACCACCGTGGTCGGTGACGTCGTCGCGCCCGACGTCGGCGAGGTCGAGATGGGCACGCCGCTGCGGGCCGTGATCGACGCCGTCGGGAGTGGCCTCGCCCCGGGTCGCTCGGTGAAAGCCGTGTTCTCCGGCGTCGCCAACGCCGTGATCACGCCCGACGCGCTCGACGCGCCCGTCAGCTACGAGGGCCTCCAGGCAGTCGGCAGCGGACTCGGGTCGGCCGGGTTCATCGTCTACGACGACACGACCTGCATGGTCGACACCGCCTACCGGTTCTCGCGGTTCTTGTCGATCGAGTCGTGCGGGCAGTGCCCGCCGTGCAAGCTCGGCTCGAGCGCGATCACCGAAGCGCTCGAGCGGATCGAAACCGGCGCGGGCGACGCCGGCGACCTCGAGCTGATCGTCGGTTGGCTCGGCCACGTCACCGACGGCAGCCGCTGCTACCTCGCCACCGAGGAGCAGCTCGTCGTCACCAGCATCCTGCGGGCGTTCGCCGACGAGTTCACCGAGCACCTCGACCACGACCGTTGCCCGCGCCCGCGGCGCTTGCCGATCCCGAAGCTGATCGATCTCGCCGATGGCCACGCCGTGTACGACGAGCGCTTCTGGCACAAGCGCCCGGACTGGACCTACGACCCGGAGCACGCATGACCACCGCCCCCGACCCGACGTGGGTCGCCAACGATCGCGACCCGAACTGGACGGCGCCGCCGTCCGATCCGCGCCCGCTCGAGTTCCACCGTGCCCTGCCCGGCTACGCGCCGACGCCGCTCGTCGAGTTGCCCGCACTGGCGGCCGCCCTCGGCGTCGGGCGCGTGTTCGCCAAGGACGAGTCGGAGCGCCTCGGCCTGCCGGCGTTCAAGGCGCTCGGCGCCTCGTGGGCGGTGCATCGGGCGGTCGCGCAGCACGGCGGCGACGCGCGCGTGACGGTGGTCACCGCCACCGACGGGAACCACGGGCGGGCGGTCGCCCGGTTCGCCCACCAACTCGGCCACGCGGCGGCGATCTTCGTGCCCGACGGCGTGCATCCCGACGCGATCAAGGCGATCCGCGACGAAGGTGCCGAAGTGTTCGAGGTCGGCGGTTCGTACGACGACGCGGTCGCCGCCGCGGCCGAGCGCGGGTCGGCGCCCGGGCACGTGCTCGTGCAGGACACCGCCTGGGAGGGCTACGAGGAGGTGCCCGGGTGGATCGTCGCCGGGTACGCGACGTTGTTCACGGAGATCGACCACCAGCTCGCCGCGGCCGGCGCCGGGTCGCCCGACCTCGTGCTCGTGCCGACCGGTGTCGGGTCGCTGCTGCAGGCGGCGCTCGGGCACTACCGGCAGGCGGGGCGCACCGGCACGGCCGTGGTGTCGGTCGAGCCGGTGAACGCGGCGTGCGTGTTCGCCAGCGTCGCTGCCGAGGAGCTGACCGCGGTGCCCACCAGCGTCACCGTGATGGCCGGCTTGAACTGCGGCACCGTATCGACGCTGGCGTGGCCGCTGATCGAGCCCGGCCTCGACGCGGCGCTGGTCACCGACGACGAACGCTGCACACAGGCAATGCGTGAACTCGCCGAACTCGGCGTCGACGCCGGCCCGTGCGGAGCGGCAGCACTCGCCGCCATCCGCGGCGCCAACGGCCCCGAGTTCCGCGCCCACGTCGGCCTCGATGCCAACGCCACCGTGGTCCTCCTCGTCACCGAAGGCGCCGCCGCCAACCCCAACCGCTGAACCCCGCGGCGGCCGTCAGCGCGCGTGTCACCGACGAGCGCGCCTGGAGGCGAGCGCGAGCGGCGGTCAGGTGCGGGAGCGGAGGCGCGGGTCGAGGGCGTCGCGGAGGGCGTCGCCGAGCAGGTTGAAGCCGAGCACGGCGAGCATGATGAACGCGCCCGGCACGACCGACGGCCAGATCGACGTCTCCCAGTAGGTCTTGCCGGTCGACAGCATCGACCCCCAGGTCGGCGCGGGCGGCGGCACGCCGAGGCCGAGGTAGCCGAGCGAGGCTTCGGTGAGGATCGCCCCGGCGACGCTGATCGTGAACTGCACGGCGATCGGTGCGGCGACGTTCGGCAGCACGTAGCGCAGGATCACCCGGCGGTCGCGTACCCCGACCGAGCGGGCGGCTTCGACGTACGGTTCGGCGCAGACCGACAGCGCCGCCCCGCGCGTCACCCGGGCGAACGACGGCGTGAACACGATCGTCAGTGCGATGATCAGGTTGCGGGTCTCGGGCCCGAGCGTGGCCACGACGGCGAGCGCGAGGAGCAGCGTCGGGAACGCGAACAACACGTCCATGAGGCGCATCGAAACGCCGTCGAGGATGCCGCGGTAGTAGCCCGACATGAGCCCGATCGGCACGCCGATCAGCGCGGCCAGGCCGACCACGGTCAGGCTCAACCGCAGCGACGTGCGCGCGCCGTGCAACGCCCGGCTCATCAGGTCGCGGCCGGATTCGTCGGCGCCCAACCAGAACTTGCCGCTCGGCCCGGTGAGCCGATCGGCCGGCGACATCTGTGTGGGCGCGTAGCGCGACACCCACGGGGCGAGCACTGCCAGCGCCACCAGCGTGAGCACGAGCGCGGCGCCGACCATGCCAATCCGGTCGCGGCGCAGCGAGGCGAGGATCGGGAAGCGGCCGCGCAGATTGGGCCGCCAGCGGGCGGCCACCGGCGCTTCGACGCGGTGGGCGAGCGTTTCAGCCACGGTGCCGCAACCGGGGGTCGAGGAACAGGTAGATGATGTCGACGATGAGGCTGACGAGCACGTAGAAGGCGGCGAGGAACAGCACGCTGCCCTGCACCATCGCGTAGTCGCGGTTGCCGATCGATTGCACGACGAGCGTGCCGAGGCCGGGCCACGAGAACACCTGCTCGACGACGACGGTGCCGCCGAGCAGTGCCCCGGCCTGGATGCCGACGACGGTGACGACCGGAATCAGGGCGTTGCGGAGGGCGTGGACGCGCACGACGGTGGCTTCGCTGAGGCCTTTCGAGCGGGCGGTGCGGATGTAGTCCTGGCCGAGCACTTCGAGCATCGACGAGCGGGTCATCCGCATCGTCACCGCGGCGAGGCTCGTGCCGAGCGTGACCGCCGGGAGCACGAGGTACTTGAAGTGGTCCCAGCTGAAGGCGAAGTCGGATGAGCCGCCGGACGGGAACCAGCGCCGGTCGACCGAGAACAGGTTGATCAAGAGAATCCCGAACCAGAAGTTGGGGATCGAGAGGCCGAGTAGCGAGATCACTCGGGCACCGGCGTCGAGTGGCCCGTTCCGCCGCGTCGCCGAGAGCACGCCGAGCGGGAGCGCGATCAGCACCGAGACGACGAGCGCGGTGACCGCGAGTTCGAGCGTCGACGGGAACCGGGTCATGATCTCGTCGATCACGGGTCGCCCGGTGCGGTACGACGTGCCGAGGTCGCCGGTGAGCACGTTCCCGAACCATGTGGCGAACTGCTGGTACCACGGGGTGTCGATGCCGTAGTACTCGCGCAGGCGGGCCTCGAGTTCGGGATCGGCGTACTCGGTGCCCATGATCGTGTCGACGATGTCGCCGGGGATCAGGCGGATCATGAAGAACGAAACGATTGCCACGCCGAGCATGACGGGGATCACGGCGAGCACGCGTGTGCCGATCGCGCGCCACATCAGCGGGCTCCGCTCACGGGTTCGTTGTCGGGCTGGTCCGACGACTGACTGGCGGCCGGCTCGTCGGCGGGTGCCGGGTCGATCACGCCGAGCACGATGTCGGTCTGGATCTCGACGATGCCGGCGACGGCGCCGAGCCGGTTGACCCGGAAGTCGCGCAGCGCTTCGTTCGACTCGAACGATCCGAAGGCGGTGATGTCGAACGGGCCGGTGGTGAGCAGCGTCCGTTCGAGTTCGGGCGCCGCCCGCAGTTCGGCGATCACGTCGTCGATGAGGTGGGGGGCGCAGCGGATCCGCAGCAGCGCCACGGTGGCCAGCCCGGTGACGGCGGCGTCGGCGATCACGGTGAAGCGCAGCGCTCCGGAGCTGACGAGGTTGTCGATCCGGCGCCGCACGGCGCCTTCGGTGAGGCCGAGTTCGCGGGCGAGGGCGACGTTGCTCAGCCGCGCGTCGCGGCGCAGCGCAGCGACGATGCGCTGGTCGACGTCGCGTGAGCGGTCCGAGGAAGACATCCGACGAAACAGTATCTGATTCTCGGATCAACGCAGCACATTTCGTCCGAGATTCGGAGTATCGTGCCCACAGAATGACGAGGTTCGTAACTCCGAGGTGGCGCGTGACCGGATCTGCGGTCGCTCCGGTGGTGCCGTGGCGCTGCTGACGGTCGATGGCCTGCAGACCGAATTCCGTGGTCGCGCCGGCACGGTTCGGGCGGTCGACGACGTGAGCTTCAGCGTCGCGGCCGGTGAGACCGTGGCGTTGGTGGGTGAGTCGGGGTGCGGCAAGTCGGTGACGGCGCTGTCGATCATGGGACTGCTGCCCGACAAGACCGCCGCGATCGTCGGTGGCACGGTCACCTTCGACGGGGTCGAGCTGACGTCGCTGAGCCGCCGCAAGCTGCGCTCGATCCGGGGCACGGGCATGGCGATGGTGTTCCAGGATCCGATGACCTCGCTCAACCCGTCGCTGACGATCGGCCGCCAGCTCGGCGAGTCGTTGCGCCACAATCTCGGCCTGTCGAAGGACGACGCCCGGACCCGCGCCGCCGAGCTGCTGGCAATGGTGGGAATCCCCGAGCCGGCGAGCCGCCTCGATGCCTACCCGCACCAGTTCTCGGGTGGGATGCGCCAGCGCGTCATGATCGCGATCGCGCTCGCCTGCAACCCGCGTCTGATCCTCGCCGACGAGATCACCACTGCGCTCGACGTGACGATCCAAGCCCAGATCCTCGATGTGCTGCGCGGGCTCGCCGCGGAGCTCGGCACGGCGGTCGTGTTGATCACCCACGACCTCGGCATCGTCGCCGGGATGGCCGACCGGGTGAACGTGATGTACGCCGGCCAGATCGTCGAGAGCGCTTCGGTCGACGACCTGTTCGGCGACCCGCGGATGCCGTACACCTGGGGTCTCTTGACGTCGATCCCGCGGCTCGACCAGCGCCGCGGCGACAAGCTCGTGCCGATCGAGGGGACGCCACCCGACCTCGCCGCGCCGCCGGTGGGGTGCCGGTTCCGGGCGCGCTGCGCCTACGCCAGGGAGATCTGCGCGACGACCCCGCCGGCGCTCGCCCCGGTGGGTCGTGGCCCGGACGGTGCCGACGCCCAGCTCGCCCGGTGCTGGGCCACTCAGGACGTCGCCGGTGGCGGGTGGTTGCGCGACGTGTCGTGGCGCGACGCCGAGCAGCACCGCGCTGAGGAGCTCGAGGTCGCCGGTGAGTGAGCTGGCGACCCACACCGGAGCGGTCGCCGAGCCGGGGGGCGGCGAGCCGGCACTGCTCGAGGTGCACCACCTCACCACCACGTTCCGGGTGCGTGATGCCGCCGGTGGCGCTGGGACGCTGACCGCGGTTGACGACGTGTCGTTCCACATCCGGGCCGGGGAGACGCTCGGCTTGGTCGGCGAGTCCGGCAGCGGCAAGTCGACGATCGGACGCAGCGTGCTCCAGCTCGATCGGCCGGCATCGGGTTCGGTGCGCTTCGACGGGATCGAGCTGACCGAGCTGTCGCGCGGCGAGATGCGCTCGATGCGTCGACGCATGCAGATGGTGTTCCAGGATCCGTTCGCCTCGCTCAACCCGCGCATGCCGGTGGGCACGATCGTGGGCGACTCGTTGCTCGCCCACGGCACCCGCGGGCGCGACCAGCGCCAGGCCGAAGTGGTCGAGTTGATGCGGCTGGTGGGGCTGCGCCCGGACTGGATCAGCCGCTACCCGCACGAGCTGTCGGGTGGCCAGCGCCAGCGTGTGGCGATCGCCCGCGCCCTGGCGGTGCGGCCGCAGTTCGTCGTTGCCGACGAGCCGGTGTCGGCGCTCGACGTGTCGGTGCAGGCTCAGACGATCAACCTGCTCGACGAACTGCAGCAGCAACTCGGTCTGGCGTACCTGTTCATCGCCCACGACCTCGCCGTCGTGCGCCATCTCTCCGACCGGGTGGCGGTGATGTATCTCGGACGGATCGTCGAGATCGCCGACAACGACGCGCTCTACGACCGGCCGGCACATCCGTACACGCACTCGTTGATGTCGGCGGTGCCGATCCCGGACCCGGTGGCCGAGCGGACCCGCCGACGGATCGTGCTGACCGGAGACGTGCCCAGCCCGATGCGGCCGCCGTCGGGGTGCCGGTTCCGGACGCGGTGCTGGAAGGCCGAGGCGCTGTGCGCCGAGGTTGCCCCGCCGCTGGCCGAGATCGAGCCCGGCCATGCCGTGGCCTGCCACTTTCCTGAGGGCCGCGGCCCGGAAACGCGGCGTTCACACGCTCCCACTTGACGAATCAGCTTTGTGTTGGTGTACTGGTACACCGACACAATGTGTCTCGGAGTGACCGCTCCGGTGAGCGAAGCAGGGAGGGAACGCGATGGATGCCAGCCGTGAGGGCACCCCCGCCGCGTCGCCCGCGCCCGGCCGGGCGATTGCCCCGGGGGAGCTGCCGATCCGGCTGATCGGCGCCGAGACGACCCCGCTCTACCTGCAGATCGCCAGCCAGATCCGCCAGCTGATCATCACCCAGCAACTCGTCGACGGCACGCGCCTCCCGGCCGTGCGCCAGCTCGCCGAGCACCTCGCCGTCAATCCCGGCACGATCGTGCAGGCGTACCGCGAGCTCGCCGGTGACGAGCTGATCGAGTCGGTGCGCGGGCGCGGGACGATCGTGCGCAGCCTCACCAGCGCCAGCGCCGACGACCCCGCCCGGGCGGCCCGGCTGGCCGAGGCCGCGGCCCGCCTCGTGACCCGGGCGCGGGCGCTCGGCTTCGACACCAGCGACGCCTGGGCACAGGTCGACCGCGTGCTCGCCGGGGCGACCGCCCCGCCGGTGCCGGTGGTGTTCGTCGCCATGACGGCCGCCCAGGCTGAGCGCTACGCCGAGGAACTCAACGCGCGCTTCGCCGGGCGGGCCGTGCAGTTCACCGGCTACGGGGCCGAAGAGGTCTACAAGGGCGACGCCGCCCTGCTCGCCGAGTTCGAACTCGCCTACACGGTGGTGACGTTCGTGACGCTCGCTCCCGAGGTCGAGCGGGCACTGGCGGCCGCCGGGGTGACCGCCGAGATCGTCGGCATCACGGTCGAGCTCAGCCGGGCGACGATCGCCCGCCTCCGGGCGATGACTCCCGAACGCCAGTACACGGTGGTCACCGAACGCCGGGCGGTCGCCACCGCGCTGGCCGAGATCACCACGTACTCCGGGCTCGACGCGAGCGCAATCGACGTCGTCACGGCGGTGCCCGGGCAACCGCTCGACGCGGCCGCGCTGGCGACGCTGGCGGCCGAACCGCGCACGCTCATCTACTCGTTCGGCGCGACCTCCGCAGTGGCTGCGCTGGAACTGCCCGCCGAGCGGCTGATCGAACTGCGCTTCGAGATCGGCCCCGACTCACTCGACCGTCTCGACCGGCGCTGGGAGGCATCGTGACCATCGACGACCGACTCACCGACACCGCGTTCGCGGCCGGCCCGCTGGGGCCGATCGAGCGGTACGTCCTGGCGATCCGCCTGAAGGGCTACCTCGGCGCCCACGACGACGCGGTCGCCCTCGCCGATGCGGCGATCGAGCGGTTCGGTGACGACGTTCACCTGCGGCGGTTGCGCGGCGAGAAGCGCTTGATCGTCCGCGATCTGCTGGGCGCCCTCGACGACCTCGAGTTCGCCGCCGAGCGGGTCGGCGCCGTGTCCGACGCCGACGACTACTACCGACTTGACGTCGAGCGGCTCGTGGTCGAGCTCGTGCTCGGCGAGGCACCGGCCGGAACTCACCATCGCGTGCACGGGCGTGTGCACGGGCCGGTGCGCGCGGTGACGTGGCGCAATCTCGGCATCGCCCGCTATCTCACCGGCGACTTCGCCGGTGCCGCGGCTGCGTTCGCGCACGCCGCCGAGCTGGTCGCCGGCGGGCACGTGCTGGCGTCGGTCGTCGACTGGGGCTACATGTCGCTGCAGCGCGCCGGGCAGCCCGAGCGGGCGGCGGCGCTGCTCGCCGCCTACCCGGCGATCGACGTCGGCGAAGGTCTCGTGCCCGGTGCCGACGACGTGTCGACCGCGCTTGCCACCGCGTACGGTGCCCGCCTGCACCTGTACCGCGGTGCGCTGCGCCCCGAAGACCTGCTCCGCAACGATGTCGGCAGCCCGCTCGCCGTGGCCACGCTCGGCTACGGGGTGGCCAACTGGTACCTGTACCACGGCCACACGATCGCCGCCGTGCGCGCCCTGCACCGCGTCGTCGAGCTCGGCGAGCCCACCAGCTTCAGCTTTATCGCCGCCGAAGTCGACCTGGCGCGCCTCGACGGCACCGCCCTGGCGAGCCCGCTCGCCCCGTTCTCCACCCCATCCAGTACCCCCTGAAAGCAGGCAGCATGAAAACCCAGCGCCATCGGCTCCTGGCCGGAGCCC
>JAEZFY010000098.1 GCA_023417265.1 Actinomycetes bacterium
ACCGCCACCGACCTCTGGGACTGGCTCTTCGGCAGCGACCAGGCTGCCGCCGCGCCCGTCCCCGAACCGGGACCGCGCGTCGCCCCGACGGTCAGCCCGGTCGGTGCGCCGCAGACCCCGCCCGACATCGACCCGCGCGTCGTCGACTCGATCATGGCGTCCGAAGGCGCCGGTGGCGAACAGGGCGGGCGACTCGAGGTGTACGGGTTCCGGCAGGGCAACGGCCCCGCCTACGCCGAGATCATCGCCGCCCGCACCCGGTACGGGATCGGTTCCGTCGAAGAACGCGCGGTCGTCGAGCGCCACCTCGCCGAGGCCGCCCGGCGGGCCGGCGCGGCGAACTTCACCGACCCGGGAGTCCAGGCGGCAATTCTCTCGGGCGCCCACATGCGTGGCGTCGGTGGGGTCCAGGCGACACTCAATCACATGGTCCGCGGCGGCACGCCCCGCCAATCGGACCGGCTCGACCAGACGACGATCGACGCGATCCGGAACATGCCGGCCGACGAGTTCCAGCGCCGCTTCCGTGAGGCCCGAATCGACTACGACCGGGCGATCTACGGCCACACCACGACCACTCGCGGCGGACGGAGGAGCAACTGGTGGGACACCTACGGCGGCGGGCTGACCAGCCGTTACGCCCGCGAGGAGCGTCAATTCCTCGAGCTCTCGCAGCGCCCGAACTGACAGGAGACCACGATGACCACCGACCAATTCAGTGTCAACCTCGGCAGCCTCGCCCAGGTGCCGAACATGCTGGCCGAGATCCGTTCGGTCGTCGAGACCGTCCAGGCCCTCGGCGAGGTGCCCCAAGCGGCTGCTGCCTCCGGTTCGCCGGCGGCCGCGGCCGGGATCGTCGCCCTCGGTGTGGCGCTCGCCGACTTCCTCGTACAGACGATCGAAGCGCTTGACGACGACGTCGACGCGATCCGGGCGGCCGGCCGCAATTATGCGGCCAACGAGGCGCAGCTCGTCGAACGCGCAACCCAGGGACGGGCCGCGCTCCAGGCGTTCGCCTGACACCGGCCGGTGAGGTCGGCCAAGATGACGGGGGTCATGCCAGAGCTTCCACCGCCCTCCACGCTGTTCGAACTCACCACCGCTTCGGGGGTGTCGCGTACACCGGCCCGGGCGGCCACGCTGCGGGTCGGCCGGTCGGCCGACAACGACATCGTCGTCGACGGCGAACAGACCGTCTCACGTGTGCACGCCGAGCTGTCGTTCGACGGCACCGAGTGGGCCGTCCGCGACCTCGGCAGCCACAACGGCACCTACGTGAACGGTCAGCGCGTCGCCGACGGACACGCCGCACCGGTGACGCCGAGCGACATCGTCGGAGTCGGCAGCGCGACGATCCGGTTACTGGTCAGCTCCGACGGCGACCTGCACACGATCGAGGACGCCGGAGCGGCTGACGCCTACCGCCTCCTGACGGCGCTCTCGCAGCGCGAGCGCGAGGTCCTCGCTGAGGTCGCCTCCGGTCGCACCGACGACCAGATCGCGGCGGCGCTGTTCATCAGCGTCAAGACCGTCCACTCGCACCTCGACCGCATCCGCGACAAGACCGGTCTGCGGCGGCGAGCAGAATTGACCCGGCTCGCCGTGCGCCTCGGGCTGGGCGGCGCGTCACCTTCTCCGTGAGACTGCCGCTCACGATCCGCCGGCCCGCCGGCGAGGCGCTCGACGCGATCGTCGACGTCGCCGACGCCGAGGTCACCATCGGTGAACTCCTCGGCGGACCGCCCGCGGGAGCACCGATCGCCACGGCCGGGCTCCGGCCGGGCGACACGGTCGGCGGAGGCTCGGGCGCCCGTACCCCGGCACCCGAACCCGGTGCGTGGGCCGTCCACGTGGTCGCCGGCGTCGACGCCGGGCGCACCATCGTCTTCCCGGACCCCGATGCCGACGGTCGCCGCGTGCTCACCGTCGGACGCGACGCGGGGGCTGGGGTGCAACTCGCCAGCCCCGCCGTCTCCAAGCATCACTGCACGCTGACCGTCGCCGGGCCGACGGTGACACTCGCCGACGCCGGGTCGCGCAACGGCACCGTCGTCGCCGGTGTCCGGCTCGGTACGGAACCGGTGGCGATCGAACCCGGCACGCTCGTGCGCTGCGGCCCCGCGGTCGTGGCCGTCCGTCGAGTGCCCGTCGACGACACCCCACGCAGCGTCGGCGACCCGCTCGGACGGCCAGCCAGCGGGCCAGTCCCGTTCTACCGATCACCGGTCGACCTGCCGGGTCCGCCCCCGGCCGAGGTGCCGGTGCCGGCCCCACCGCGACGCCCGCGCACGGGCCTGCCGGGCCTGGTCGGGATGCTCGTACCGATCGCGATGGCCGCCGTGATGGTGCGCCTCACCGGCCAGTGGATGTACGCGATGTTCGCCCTGATGGCGCCGATGATGATGCTCATCACCACCGTCGACCGCGCCAGCCGGAACCGCCGAATCCGCCGCAAGTCGCGGCGTCGCTACCGCCGCGAGATCACCGAGTTCGCCGACGAGCTCGGCGACACCGTCACCGCCGAGCTCACCCGGCGGCACCGCCTGCACCCGGACCTCGCCGAGCTGACCCGGCGCGCCGCGGTACCCAGCGCCGCGCTGTGGGACCGCCGCCGCGATCACCCCGAGTTCCTGCGGCTCGCGGTCGGCGTCGGCGACGTGGCGTGGCACGTGCCGCTCGCCGACGCGACCGACGAGGCCCTCGACCAGGCCGACATCGACGCCGCGATCCAGCGCGCCGGCACGCTGCACCTGGCGCCGGTCGTGATCGGGCTGGCGCAGGGCGAGCTGCTCGGGCTGGCCGGCGATCGGGCGAGCGCGCAGGCGCTCGCCCGCGGACAGCTGCTGCAGTTGACCCCCCACCACCGGCCGGGTGAGGTCCGTCTCGT
>JAEZFY010000165.1 GCA_023417265.1 Actinomycetes bacterium
CACCTCGGCCATCCCGCCAACGTACGGGTGCCGCAGCGCTCCCACGAAAACGACGAAACCCCCTGCACCAGGGGGAATCCGTGGAGCTAAAGGGAATCGAACCCTTGACCTCTTCCATGCCATGGAAGCGCTCTACCAACTGAGCTATAGCCCCGATTGCGCCGTCACGATATCGCCCGAGACACACCGCAACACCATTCCCGCCGAACCCGCGTCGTTTGTGCGGGGCTGGGCGATTAGGTGCTGGGGCCGCCGTGGAGGGGGGTCCAGGGGATGCGTGGGACGTCGGTGTAGAGGCGCTCGATCTCGTAGAACTCGCGGGTTTCGTCGAGGAACACGTGGACGATCACGTCGCCGTAGTCGATCAGCACCCACTGTTGCTCGCGGGCGCCCTCGACGCGCAGCGGCGAGCGGCCGGTGGCGTCGCGGCACTGGGCTTCGATCTCGTCGACCAGCGAACCGACGAGCCGCCGGTTCGAACCGGTCACCACCACGAAGTACTCGGCTACGGCGAGCACCTCGCCGACCGCCAGCACCACGATGTCGGTGCCGTGCTCGGCGTCGGCGACGGCCGCCGCGAGCACCGCCAGGTCGCGGGCCTCGGCATCGAAACTGGTCACCACGGCACGCTCAAGTGTTCGGCTCCACGGTCTCAAGGTAGGCGCGGCCGAGGGTGATCTGCAGGTCGATCCCGGCGATCAGCGAATCGGCGACACGCACGTCGGACTCGCCGAACAGTGTCCCGTAGGTCGCTTCGGCGGCTTCGACCCCGCGCTCGTCGGGCACCTCGATCAGTGTCAACTCAGGCGCCGCCTCGACCTGCCCGAACGACACGACGTTGACCTTGGCGAACAACAGCCGGTTGATCGCCTGCCGGGCGACGTCAGCGTTGTTCTGCCCGAGCGGGGCCAGCTCGTCGGCGGCGAACCGCGAGAGCACCCGGACCGTGGGCCCCTCGAACGGCGCTCCCATCCGGCTCGGGGCAATCGCGGCGAGCACCATCAGCAGTTCGGCCCGGTCGTGGGTGACGACGCTGATCGCCGTGTCGTCGTGCGACGAGAACGCATCGACGTACGTGTCGGCGAGCTGGGCGGTGACCCGCTCGGGGTCGATCTCGCGAGTGGAGAAGCTGCGGTGCTGGACCGGACCGGCGAACAACCGCGCCACGAACTCGTCGAGTGTCCGCGGGGCGGTCGAGGGGTCGGGAACGCTGCCGATGCCGTCGCCCACGCGGTCGGCGACTCCTCCCCACACCGCGGCCCGGGCCGGGTCGAGTAGCCAGTCGGCGATCGCCGGGTCGCGCGCCACGATCGCCGCCGCGGCGTCGCCCGGTGCGAGACGCACGACGCCCGCCTCGAGCCGCAGCCCGGTCGACGCGTCGCGTAGCTCCGTGGGGAGTTCGACCGTCAGCTCGCCGAGCGGTCGTGTGAGCTCGGCGAAGCGCTCGGCATCAACCACCTCGGCGACGTCGAACGACATCCCGGTGAGGCCCTCGCTGGCCCCGAGCAGCTCGGCGGGACCGTCGACGACGTATACCGCGTTGAGAGGCGCCAGGGCGTCGATGTTGCCCGACGCGGCGTCACCGCTCGGCGACAGCGAGGCGATCGAGCCACCGGCTCCACCCGGAGCGAGCGCCAGCACGGCGATCGAGGTCAGCCAGCCCTCGTCGTCGGACGTGGCCACGAGCGCGGTCGGCGTGTCGGGGAGCGCCTGCACCGTGGTGTCGGGCCGGGTCGGGGCGACGCGCCGGCCGGCCCGCGAGTCGTACAGCGTGTCGACGCCGGCATAGCCGAGCCCACCGACGGCGCCGACGCCGACCACGGCCGCCACGAACGCGGCCACCGTCGCCTTGCGCCGGCGGGCGCGGATCGCCGTCACGCAGCGGCTCCGCTGGAGCCGTTCCCGTACAGACCACGGGCGGCGATCACGGCGAGCACGTCCTCGGTGACGAGGTAGTCGAGCGGACGTCCGTCGGCCCAGCGGTCGCGCAGATCGGTGCTCGACACCTCGAGGCGCGGGACCTCGATGCGGATCCAGTCGATATCGGGGTCGAGTTCGGCCGGTTGCCCGGGGCGGTCGACCACGACCAGGCGCGCCTGGGCAATGACCTCGTCGGCGCGCTCCCAGGTGCGAATGGCGGCCGCCGCGTCGTCGCCCAGCACCACGAAGAACTCGGCGTCCGGATACTCGGCGGCGAGGTACCCGAGCGTGTCGGCGGTGTACGAGTGACCGCCCACGCGGATCTCGATGTCGCCGGCCGTCAAGCGCGGCACGTTGGCCACCGCGGCCTGCACCATCGCCAACCGATCGAGGGCCGGCGTGATCGGACGACTGCCGACCTTCTGCCACGGCACGTTGTTGACCATCATGATCACCGAGTGGAGATCGAGCGAGTGGGCGACGTTGATCGCGGTCACCAGGTGCCCGACGTGGGGCGGGTCGAACGTGCCACCGAACACCCCGATCCGCAGTGCAGATGGAGCGCTCGACACGACGGGCGAGCCTATCCGTTCGACCCCAACCGCGCTTGACAGGTCTGGTACTCTGGCAAGCCGGTTCACGTCCGCGCACATACCCGCGGGCACCGGCGGATCACTCCCCCCAGCCACACCACGCATGTGGGCAACTAGCAGGGAAAACACCCCGAACTTGGCGAATCGTACCGGGGTTTCCGAGATCCGCCTCATCTCGCCGACATTTCCAACGCCCGTCCCGATCCCCCCTCCCCCCACTCC
>JAEZFY010000192.1 GCA_023417265.1 Actinomycetes bacterium
CGTACATCATGTGGGTGGCCATCCTCCGGTTGTTGTCGTTGGCTGCACCCGTCAGGAAAACACGGGACAACCAGCAACCGGTGGATGGTCACCCACGAATATCCGCGCGACCTCCAGGCACTCGCGGGTGACCTCCTGGGCACGCGCGGGGCTCGGTCAGTGGGGGCGGAGGGTGTTCCACCAGGTCAACAGCGGGGTTGGGTCGGCGAGGGCGTAGGCGGCGCAGACCGCGGCGGCGCAGGTGGCGACGTCGCCGCCGGTCAGGGCGTCGACCGCGGGGGTGAGGTCGCCGGCCGGCCAGGGGGTCGCCGCCAGCACAGCGGGGCTGAGGCGTACGGCGCGGGTCGACAGGCCCGTGCCGGCGGTGGCGTGCCAGGCCAGGGCGGTCGCCACCGGTGACGTCAACACCGCCGCCAGCTCGTCGACCGTCGCCGGCCCGGTCGGTGTCACCGTCACCACCGGCACGCCCGGCAGCCACGCCCCCTCCCGGTCGGCGACCGCTTCGATCACCCGCGTCTGGTTGGCGACGAGCACCTTCGGCACGAGCTTGCGCGCCGCCCACGCCGGAAACCGCCCCGGGAGCCGGGCGACGTCGACCCGGGGCGCCGCGTACTCGCGCTTGGCGAAGCGCACCGGCCGCGGGCCCCAGTGCCACACGCCCGGGTCGATCAGCCCGCTCGTGACGAGCGGTGGGCCGTCGGCGTCGTCGCCGACCGCGCCGACGAGCGCGTAGTACTCGTCGCGGAAGTTGGCGTTGAGCTCGGCCCGGGCACCGAGCGTGGCGTCGATGCGCAGCTCGGCGATCGCCACGGCCGGTACGCCGAGCCGATCGGTGACCACACGTGTCCACGCTTCGGTGCCGGTGCTGCCGCCGCGACGGAAGCCGAGAACACACACGTTGACGGCCGCGTCGAAGTGCGCCTGCGCCGGCTGCCACCACGACCACGCCAACTCGGCCAGCGCCCCCACCGCACCGCGCACCGGCCCGGCGTCGCGGCAGCCGAGGATCGACTGCGGCAGCACGAGGGCGACGACACCGTGGCCGGGGTCGGCGAGCCGCGTGGCGAGGGCGAGGAACTCGGCAGCCGCGTCGGCGTACGGCCCGCCGCCGTGCCGCGAGGCGCGCCCGCGCGTGGTCGCCGCCGCCATCTGCGACAGGAACGGCGGGTTGCCGACGACGACGTCGAACGTTTCGTGCCAGTCGCGTGCGAGCGCGTCCTCGAGCCGGGCGTCAACTCCTGCGGCGCGGGCTGCGGTTACGGCGGCCGGGTCGATGTCGTACCCGACGAGCCGGCACGATGGGCCGAGGCGGGCCGCGACGGCGGTCAGCAGGCGGCCGTCACCGCACGCCGGATCGAGCACGCTGACCAGCGCGTCGTCGCCGCGCTCACCGCGCAACGCGCACACCGCATCGACCACCTGATCGACCAGTTCGGGCGGCGTGTACCACGCACCGACCAGTTTCCGATCCACCGCCGCAGCGTATGGTGACGCGCTGATGAGTGACCGCTTCCTCACGTTCGACCGCGACGAGTGGGCGGTGTTGCGTGCGGCCACACCGTTGACGATGCGGCAGGCCGATCTCGACCGGTTGCGCGGGATCACCGAGCGGATCGACCTCGACGAGGTACAGGCGATCTACCTGCCGCTGAGCAGGCTCCTCAACCTGTACGTGAGCGCGGTGCAGGACCTGCAGCGGGTGTCGTCGACGTTCCTCGGATCGATCGCCCCGAAGGTGCCGTACGTGATCGGGGTGGCCGGGTCGGTGGCCGTCGGGAAGTCGACGTTCGCCCGCATCCTGCAGGCGTTGCTGGCGCGCTGGCCCAACCATCCCAAGGTCGATCTCGTCACCACCGACGGGTTCCTCTTCCCGAACGCCGAGCTCGCCGAGCGCGGCCTGATGGATCGCAAGGGCTTCCCGGAGAGCTACGACACGCGCGCCCTCTTGGCGTTCCTGCGCGAGGTGAAGAGCGGCGACGAGGAGGTGTCGGCGCCGGTGTATGACCACCTCGCCTACGACATCCTGCCCGACACGTACGTCACGGTTCGCCAGCCCGACATCGTCATCGTCGAAGGCCTCAACGTGCTCCAGGTGAACCGCACCGGCGTCGAGTTCGTCAGCGACTACTTCGACTTCTCGATCTACATCGACGCCGACGAGGCCGACATCGAGGAGTGGTACGTCGCCCGCTTCCACGCCCTGCGGACGTCGGTGTTCCGCGACCCGAACAGCTACTTCTTCCACTTCGGTGAGCTCAACGAAGCGGCCGCCGAGGCCACCGCCCGGCACATTTGGGCGACGATCAACGGCCGCAACCTGCGCGAGAACATCGCCCCCACGCGCGACCGCGCCGGGCTCGTGCTGCGCAAAGAGCGCGATCACCGGGTCAGCAAGGTGCAGCTCAGGAAGTTGTGACCGCACCGGCGGCGAGCCAGCCGACGAGGTCGGCGAGGCGCGTCATCTCGGTGAACCCGCCGGCGTGCTCCTCGACGTGTTCGTGGCTCCACGTCGTGTGGTACGGCACGTGCACGCCGTGACCGCCGAGCTCGAGGATCGGCAGTACGTCGGAACGCACCGAGTTGCCCACCATCAACGTGCGCGCCGGGTCGACGCCCCACTCGCGGAACACTTCCCGGTAGGTGGCGGTGTCCTTCTCCTCGACGACCCGTACACGGTCGAACAAGTGCGCCAGCCCCGAGGCACGGAACTTACGCATCTGGTGAAGCAGGTCGCCTTTGGTGATCACGCCGAGCCGATGCGTCCGGGCCAGCTCGACCAACGTGTCGGCGACCCCGTCGAGCAGTTCGACGGGATGGCGCAGCATCTCGTACGAGTACTCGACGAGCTGCAGGATCACCCGTGACGGGATCGCTCCGTCGGTCGAGTGCACGGCCGCTTCCACCATCGACAGTGCGTACGGCTTGACCCCGTACCCCGAGAGCGGCACGTTGCCGACCTCGATGCGGTGCAGGTCGGCGAGCACGTCGGCCTCCGGCGCGGCGTAGGGCCCCACCAGCTCGGCGTAGAACTGCTCGGCGGCGCTGAAGTAGTCCTCGCTGCGCCACAGCGTGTCGTCGGCGTCGAAGACGACGATCTCGAACGGGGTACCCGGCGGCATGCGTCAGTCGGTTTGCCCGCGCTCGCGCAGGAACTGTTCGATCTCGGCCGTCAGGGCGGCCGGGTCGGTGTCGTCGAGGCCGGGTGCGGCGCGGTCGTCGTCGGTCATCTCGTCCGCCATCGCCTCGAGCCGCGTCACGTACGTCTGCAGGTCGTCGTCGTCGCCGATCAGGCCGGCCACCTGGGCCTCGTAATCGTCGGCTTGGACGGTCAGATCGGTGCGCGGCACCGGCGTGCCGATCATTGCGCACGCCCGCTCGACGAGCGCCACGGCAGCCTTGGGCGACGAGATCTGGGCGGCGTACCCGGGCACGGCCGCCCACAGCGAGGCGGTTTGCAGACCGGCCGCCGACAACGTGTGCTGGAGCACCCCGACGATGCCGGTGGGACCTTCGTAGTTGGAGCGTTCGAGCTCGAACCGGTCGACCAGCGCGTCGTCGGTGGCGGTGCCGATGATGTGCGTCGGGCGGGTGTGCGGCACGTCGGCGAGCAGGGCGCCGAGGGTGATCGCCAGCGTCGCCCCGGCGCGCTCGCAGATCGCGGTGATCTGCTCGGCGAAGAGGCGCCACCGCAACGCCGGTTCCGGCCCCAGGATCAAGAGCACGTCGGCCCCGGGAAGCGAGGCGGCCCACACGCCGACAGTGGGCCACACGATCTGGCGGCGCTGCTCGCTGTCGAGTCGCACGAGCGGGCGCACGGTGGCGAAATCGGTGAACCACTCGGGGTCGATTTCGGCGACCGCACGGGCGCCGGCCGAGTCGATCAGGGTGCGCACGGCGTTGGAGGCCGCATCACCGGCGTCGTTCCAGCCGGTGAACGCGGCCAGCACCACCGGGTTGGTGACCCCGAGGTCGTCGAGCCAGCGCACATGCTCCATCCGTCACCTACCCTACCCCCGATGTCTGTTGTGATTCGTCGGGTCGATCGCGCCGAGGCCGTCGATCAAGCCCTGGTGGCGGCGTTCGCCGAACTGATCCCGCAGCTCTCGCGCACGTCACCGCCGCCGACCGCGACCGAGCTCGCCGAGATTGCCGCGTGCGCCGAGTCCGACCTGTTCGTGGCCGAGCTCGACGGCCGCGTCGTCGGCGCCTTGACGCTTGCCACGTACCGCATCCCCACCGGTTTGAAGGCGTGGATCGAGGACGTCGTCGTCGCTGCCGAGGCGCGCGGCCACGGTGTCGGCGAGGCCCTCAACCAGGCGGCCCTAGCGTCGGCACGCGAGCGCGGCGCCAAGCACGTCAGCCTCACCAGCCGCCCGTCGCGCGAGGCCGCCAACCGCTTGTATCAGCGGATCGGGTTCGCGCCCTACGACACGAACATCTACCGCTACTCGCTCTGACGGGTCAGACGGGTGACGGCACCCGGTTGGCGTCGATCCATCGCTCGAGCACGGGGCCCGATTCGAAGCTCGTGATCAGGGCGTAGCGGGCGGCGCTGCCGTTGTGCACGACGACGTGCCACAGCCGTTGCGTGTCGACCACGAACCGCGCGCCCCGGTGGAGCGGCACGCGCCGCTCGGTGGTCGGGTCGGGGAGCCCGTCGGGGCCGTTGTCCATCAGCAGCATGTAGCTGTCGGGGTTGTCGGTGAGCTCGACCCATGAACGCACGACCCAACCCTCGCCGTCGGGGTTGAAGCGGTTGTTGTCGTCGCGGTGGATCGAGCGGATCGCCGTCTCGCGGTCCTGCGGCTCGAGCTTGATGATGCGCACCCGCCCGAAGTTGGCGCCGACCGCGTCGACGTAGCGGCGCAGGGTCGGGGCGGTGTCGGCGTTGGTGGTCCACAGAGCGTCCTTGTCGGTCTTGCCCTTGTCCCAGAAGCCGCGGCAGTCGAGCTCGCCGTCGGCCGAGGCGAGCGGGGCGAAGTTCGTGTCGCCGCCCGACTTCCAGTCCATGTACTCGAGCTGCAAGAACTCGTCGGCCGGCACGTCGTGATCGAGATCGCTGAGCTCGACAAAGCCGGTGTCGGCGAGCACCGGCATCCGGTAGTGGTCGGTGTGGAGCGGGATCTGCACGCTCCAGTGCTCCTGCGTCGGCCAGAAACTCATGGGCGCGAGTTTACGAACGCGTCACGACGCCGGGGTGGAGGCGAAGGTCACATCTGCGCCGCGGCGGCAGGCACTGCGCCAGGCCGCCGGGTCACTGGCCGGGGACGGTGGCCTCGGGCTCGCACTCGGTGAGCACGTAGATCCGCGGGTTGGGCAGCTCGATCGTGGCGCCTTCCGGCAGGGCGTTGGGGTCCTTGCCCGGGAAGCGCTCCTCGTAGCGCTTGATCAGCTCGTCGCGGGGCACGCAGAACTTGGCGGCGATCGCGCTCAGGCTCTCGCCCGACTTGACCGTGTAGAAGATGATCCGTTCGTCGAGGGTCGTCGACGGGGCAATCGTGGTGGTGGTCGTGCGGATCGGCGGGAGCGTCACGACGGACTCGTCGTCGCCCAGGCCGCACGCGGCGAAGGTCACCGCGGCCACCAGCGCCCCGGCCGGCAGCGCCACGAATCGGCTCGGCACACGCATGGCTGGCAACACTAGGCGGCGGGTTGGCCCGCCGCCGGGGTCAGTCCGGCAGCGGGTCGCCGCCCAGCCGGGCCAGCGCGGCGAGCGCCTCGTCGAGCGTCTCGACCGGGATGATCTCGAGGTCGCGGCCGGCCGCGGCTCGGGCCGCGGCGATGTCCTCCTCGCCTTGAGCGGTCGGGACGATGAACACGTCGACGCCTTGCTGGGCGACCGCTGCGGCCTTCTGCGGGAGTCCGCCGATCGGGCCGACGCCGCCCTCGAGGTCGATCGACCCGGTGACTGCGACCGAGCGGCCCCCGGTCAGCTCGCCGGGGGTCAACTCATCGATCAGCGTCAGCGCGAACGCCAGCCCGGCGGACGGGCCGCCGATCGAGCCGGTGTTGATGTCGAGTTCGAACGGCAGGTCGACCTGGCGCGTGTCGTACGGGTAGAAGCCGACGATCGTGCGCTCGGGTTCGTCGGGCGCCGCGGTGAGCTCGACGTCGACGGTCAGCTCGCCGTCGCCGGGACGCTCGATGCGCATCGCCACGACGTCGCCGGGCCGGCGGTCGGCGAGCACCTGGCTGAGGTCTTCGACCCCGGCCACCGGGGTGCCGGCGACGGCCAAGATCTTGTCGCCGGGGTCGAGCACGTCGTCGGAGGGGCTCCAGCGCAGGCATTCGGTCCCCGTGTCGTTGGCTTCGAGGCACACCATGTCCTGGATGATCACCTCGCCGGGCACGAGCTCGACGTCGAAGCCGACCCGCTGGAGGGCCACGAACTGGGCGACCTGTTCGGCGGTGCGCATCTGTTGCAGCGAAGCAGTGCGGTTCTGCTGCGGGGTCTGGAAGCCGTACTTGCCCTCGTTGGTGAGGAAGCGGATCGCCGGGTCGTCGCGACCGAGCAGCCACGACAGGACCGACTGGCGCGGTTCGGTGATCGTGACGAAGTAGATGTCGCCGTCCGGCGGGTACTGCTCGGCGAGGTCGCCGAGGTCGCCGAACTGGATCCGATCGTCCACCGGTTGGGCGGCGCCGGGCACCCGGGCGAACGGTGCTGGCTGCATCTCGTCGAGGCGGGCGTTGCGGGCCTCGGCGGCGAGGCTCGACGGGAGCACCGAGAGCACCGGCAGGGCGAGCAGGAACAGCAGGGCGATGACGACGAGCGGGATGGTCAGCCAGCGCCAGCGGGTGCTGGGTAGCGTGGGTGTCGCCGTGCCGTCCGTCGTCGCTGTCACAGTCGCTCTCTCCGTGGCCGACCTGACCGTTCGGGCTGCCGCGATCGCCGGTTTGGCGATCACCGCGCTCGTCTTGGCCGGCTGGCGTAAGCCTGCCAGGGCCGAACCGCGTTCGCACCGCGTCAACGAGTTCGGGGCCCCGGTCGCCCGGCGTCACGTGCGCCGCGCCACCGGTGTGCCGGTGGAACACCACCCGACGCCGCTCGATCGGGGCGTCAACCCGCTGCGCCGGCTGCTGGCGCTGGTGGCGAGCGGCGGCATCGGCCTCCTGATGGGTGTGCTCAGCGCGATCGTGATCGCCTTCGGCACGGCTCTGGCCGTGATCTGGATGACCAACCTGCTCGAGCGATGAACGCTCGCGAGCGGCGGGTCGCCGTCGTCGTCGCCGGGCACGCGGGTGACGCGGCGGTCCCGCGGGCGCACCTCGACGATCCCGACGCGGCGGTCCGCGCTGCCGCCCTCGGTGCGCTCGAGCGCGTCGGCGCGCTCACCGCGGGCGACCTCGTCGCCGCCTTCGGCGCCACGGATGCGGGGGTCCGCCGGCGGGCTGCCGAAGCCGCCGGCAAGCTGCCCGGCGTGTCGCTAGCGGTGCTGCTCGACGACGCCGACGGCTCCGTCGTCGAAGTCGCCGCGTGGGCGTGCGGGGAGCAGGAAACGGTCGCTGACGACGTTCTCCACCGCGTGATCGCGCTCGCCACGGGCCACCCCGAAGCGCTCGTCCGCGAGGCCGCCGCGGCGGCGCTCGGCGCGATCGGCGATCAACGCGGGCTGGCGGCGATCCTCCAGGCGTGCACCGACAAACCGAACGTGCGCCGGCGAGCCGTGCTCGCGCTGGCCCCGTTCGACGGCCCCGAGGTGGACGCCGCGCTGGCCCGCGCCCTGGAAGATCGCGACTGGCAGGTGCGCCAAGCCGCCGAGGACCTCACCCGCCCCTAGCCGCTCAGCCGGACCGGTGGCGTTCGGCGAGGTCGACGATGTCGGACATGATCTCCGACAGGGCGTAGTCCTTGGGGGTGTAGACGCGGGTGACGCCGCTCTCGAGCAGTTTGGGCTGGTCGGCCTCGGGGATGATCCCGCCGACCACCACCGGTGCGTCGACGTGCTCGGCCCGCAGCGCGGCGATCACTTCGGGGACCAGTTCGAGGTGCGAGCCGGACAGGATCGACAGGCCGATCACGTCCGGGTCCTCGTCGCGTGCCGACGCGGCGATCTGTTCGACGGTGAGGCGGATGCCCGAATAGATCACCTCCATGCCGGCGTCGCGGGCGGCGACGGCGATCTGTTCGGCGCCGTTCGCGTGCCCGTCGAGCCCGGGCTTGGCGACGAGCAGCCGCGGTGGGCCACCGGTCAGCCCGCGGGCCCGCCCGGCGACCTCGCCGAGCGACCCGGCCAAGCCACCCGACGCCCCGGCGACACCCGTCGGCGCCCGGTACTCACCGAACACCTCGCGCATCACGAGCCCCCACTCGCCGGTGGTGCCGCCGGCCTTGGCGAGCGCGATCGTGGCCGGCATCACGTTCTCGCGGGTGGCGGCGACGCGGGCCAGTTCGGCGAGCGCGGCGTCGACGCGGTCCTGATCGCGGGCGGTCCGCCAGGCGTGCACGTCGTCGCTCAGTTCGGCGCCGACGGCCGGGTCGACGGTGAGGATCGCGCCCTCCCCGCCGAGCGGCGAGTCGGTGGTCTCCGTGAACGAGTTGACGCCCACGACGATCTGTTCACCCGACTCGATCCGCCGGGTACGGGCCGCCATCGACCCGACGAGCCGCGACTTGAGCGTGTCGATCGCGGCGAACGCCCCGCCGAGTGCGAGCACGTCGTCGAGTTCGGCCTGGGCGGCCTCGCGGAGTTCGGCGGTCTTCGCTTCCACCACATGTGAGCCGTCGAACAGGTCGCCGTACTCGAGCAGATCGGTCTCGTAGGCGAGCACCTGCTGCATGCGCAGCGACCACTGCTGATCCCACGGGCGCGGCAGCCCGAGCGCCTCGTTCCACGCCGGCAGCTGCACCGAACGCGCCCGGGCGCGCTTCGACAGCGTCACCCCGAGCATCTCGAGCACGATCCGCTGGACGTTGTTCTCGGGCTGGCGTTCGGTGAGCCCGAGCGAGTTGACCTGCACGCCGTACCGGAACCGCAGCGCCTTGGCATCGGTGACGCCGTAGCGGTCGCGGCCGAGCGCTTGCCACAGGTCGGTCATCGCCCGCAGTTTGCAGATCTCCTCGACGAAGCGGATTCCGGCGTTGACGAAGAACGAGATCGAGCCGAACACCTGGGTGAAGCGCTCGGGCGACACCTGCCCGGAGTCGCGCACGGCGTCGAGCACGTCGATCGCGGTCGCCATCGAGTAGGCGATCTCCTGCACCGGCGTCGCCCCCGCCTCCTGGAGGTGGTACGAGCACACGTTGATCGGGTTCCACAGCGGGGCGTGCTCGGCACACCACGCGACCATGTCGACGATCAGTCGCTTCGACGGCTCCGGCGGGAAGATGTACGTGCCCCGCGAGAGGTACTCCTTGACGATGTCGTTCTGCGTGGTGCCGCGCAACTCGTGGCTGGGCACGCCCTGCTCCTCGGCGTTGGCGACGTACAGGGCCAGCAGCCACGCGGCGGTGGCGTTGATCGTCATCGAGGTGTTCATCTGCCCGGGCGGGATGCCGTCGAGCAGCGTGCGCATGTGCCCGAGATGGGCAACCGGCACGCCGACCTTGCCCACCTCGCCGCGTGCCATGTCGGAGTCGGGGTCGTAACCGGTCTGGGTGGGCAGGTCGAACGCGATCGACAGCCCCGTCTGGCCCTTGGCGAGGTTGGTGCGGTAGAGCTGATTGCTGGCCGCGGCGGTCGAGTGACCGGAATAGGTGCGCATCATCCAGGGCGTGTCGCGGGTGGCGTTCATGGAGAACCCTTCGTGGTCGAATCCTCAGGTCCGGCGGGCGGCCGGCCGATAGGGACAACGGACGGGCCGACGATCACGTCGGCCTCGAGTGAGCGGGAGCCGCGCGTGGCGGTGCCGGTGGCAGGCGGACCGC
>JAEZFY010000301.1 GCA_023417265.1 Actinomycetes bacterium
GGGTGGGGGCGGTCAGGTGGGCGGCGGGGTGTCGGGGGTGGGGAGTTCGCCGGTGGTGAGGAGCGCGTCGAAATGTTCGGCGGGGATGATCGGTGTGCCGACGGCTTCGGCCTTGGTGAGCTTGCTCGCCCCGGCGCCGTCGCCGACCACCAACGCGAACGTCTTGGCCGACACGCTGCCCGGGCTCTTGCCGCCGCGGGGGACGATCGCCGCCTCGGCCTCCTCGCGGGAATAGCCGGGCACCGTGCCGGTGACCACGACCGCCTTGCCGGCCAAGGTCTGCGGCGTGGCCGCCCGGGCAGCCTCGCGGGCGGCGACCTCCTCCTCGCTGCCGAAATTGACCCCGGCGCGCTCGAGCTTGTCGATGAACTCCTGGCTCGCCGGGCGGGCGTACCACGTGCCGAGCGCGGCCGCGATCACCCCGCCGCCGCCGTCGACCGCGGCGCGTTCGGCGTCGCTCGCGGCGAACACGCGGCGCAGCGTGCCGAAGTGGTCGGCCAGGGCCTGGGCCGCCGACGGGCCCAGGTGGCGGATGCCGAGCGCGGTCAACACGCGCGGCAGGGGCTGGTGTCGCGAGGCGTCGATCGCCGTGACCAGCTTCTCGGCGCTGACCCGGGCGAAGCCGTCGAGCGCGGCGACCTTGTCGACGGTCAGCGCGTACACGTCGGCCGGGTCGGACAGCAGTCCGGCGTCGAGCAGCTGGTACACCGTGCGCTCGCCGAGGCCCTCGATGTCCATCGCCCCCCGCGAGCCCCAGTGGATGATCCGCCCACCGCGCTGCGCCGGGCAGTCGACGTTGACGCAACGCGTGTCGGCCTCGACGCCGTCGCCCGAACCGCGCGCCGGGCGCACCAGCGGTTCGCCACACGCCGGGCACTCGGTGGGGAACACCCACGGCTCGGTGCCGGGCGGGCGCTGGGCGAGCACCGGCCCGACCACCTCGGGGATCACGTCGCCGGCCTTGCGGACGATCACCGTGTCGCCCGGGCGGACGTCCTTGGCGGCCACCTGATCCTGGTTGTGGAGCGTCGCCAGGCTCACCGTCGACCCGCCGACGAACACCGGCTCGAGCACGGCGAACGGTGTGGCCCGCCCGGTGCGGCCCACCGACACGTGGATGTCGCGCAGGAGCGTCATGCGCTCCTCGGGTGGGAACTTGTAGGCGATCGCCCACC
Source organism: Actinomycetes bacterium (assembly GCA_023417265.1). GTDB lineage: Bacteria > Actinomycetota > Acidimicrobiia > Acidimicrobiales > Ilumatobacteraceae > Ilumatobacter. The sequence goes on from JAEZFY010000301.1 coordinate 1,176, forward strand.
GCGGCGCACGCGACGTGAAGCCCAACTCGGCGCGCTGGGCGAGGTCGTCGAGCTTGATCACGACCCCGTCGATCTCGTAGCCGAGTCCGTGCCGGTTGGCCTCGCGGAAGGCGCAGTACTCGGCCACCTCGGCGACCGAATCGAAGGCGCGCACCTCCGGGTTGGTGGCGAAGCCGAGCGCGGCGATGTACTCGAGCGTTTCGGTGTGCGACGCGAACTCGGGCGCGGCGCCGCCACCGGCGACCACCTGGCCGAGCTGGTACGGCCAGAACGACAGCCGCCGTCGAGCCGTCATCGCCGGATCCTTCTGGCGCAGGCTGCCGGCCGCGGCGTTGCGCGGGTTGACGAGCGGGCGCTCGCCGTTGGCGGCGTACTCGGCGTTCAGCTCGGCGAACACCTTGGTGCTCATGTAGACCTCGCCGCGCACCTCGACGACGTCGGGGAGCCGGCTGCCGGTGAGCCGTTGCGGGATGTCGCCGATCGTGCGCACGTTGGCGGTGACGTCCTCGCCGACCCGTCCGTCGCCGCGCGTGGCGGCCTGGACGAGTTCGCCGCCTTCGTAGCGCAGGCTCATCGCCAGCCCGTCGATCTTCAGCTCGCACACGTAGCGCACGGGCACCGCCCCGAGCCCCTTGGCGACCCGGTCGGCCCACGCCTGCAGCTCGCCGGCGTCCATCGCGTTGTCGAGGCTGATCATCGGCACCGCATGGGTGACCGGGGCGAACGTGTTCAGCGGCGCCGCGCCGACCGTTTGCAGCGGCGACGTGCCGCCGTCCCAGCCGGTGGCCAGGTCGGGGAACTGGGCTTCGAGTTGGCGCAGCTCGCGGACCAGCGCGTCGAAGTCGGCGTCGGGGATCTCGGGCGCGTCGAGGGTGTGGTATCGGTGGTTGTGGTAGGCGACCTGGGCGCGCAGTTCGTCGATGCGGTTGGCGGTCGCGTCGAGGTCCTGGTCGCGGGCGTCGCTCACGCTGGGGATTGTAGGGACGGGGTGTGACGCCCGGCCGGCGGCGGATCAGGCGCCGAGCACGAACCGCGCCGCCCCGGCGTCGCCGCGGGCCAGCCGGGCGGTGTCGGCCACCGTCCGCGCGATCTGGGCGGCGACCGTGGGTGAGTGCATGCCGAGCCCGCCGTCGGCGGAGAACAGGGCCTGGCTGCGCAGCGCTTGCAGGTCGCAGCCGCGCTGGACGAGTTCGCACCAGCGCGACGACAGGCGGTTCCAGGCCCGGGTCGGCGCGTCGGCGACAGGGCCGTCGGTGGCGACGACGCCCCACACCACCCAGCCGCCGCGTTCGAGGAAGCGCTCGAGGTAGCCGGCGCATCCGCTCAGGTCGGCGGTGACCGGGATCGCCAGCACCTGCGGGCCGGCGTCGACGAGTTGGGCGATGTCCGCGTCGGCCCGGCCGCGCACGCCGACGGTGGCGACCGGTTCGACGGCCGCCATCGCCGCCGAGAGGGCATCGCTCGCTTCACCGGGCGCGAGCGGGAAGTCGCGGCGCGTCAGCTGCCCCGCGAACGGTTCGTCGAAGACCACGATCTGATGCGCCGCCGGGGCCGCCGCGGCGAACTCGGCGGCGAGCGCGGTGACGTGCGAACGCACCGCCCGCAGCGCCACCCGGAACGCCAACTCGGGGTCGGCGCCGGCCCGCCGGAGAGCGATACCGACGCTCAGCGGCCCCGCGAACTGCCATTTGACCGGGCCCTGGTGGCCGCGCGCTTCGAGCCGCTTGAGGAACGCCCGGATGCCGGCGAAGCCGTCGCCGGTGAGGTCGGTGGCGACCGGGGCTTCCGGGTCGAGCTTGGTGAGATCGATCGCCAGTGCCCCGTACTGGCCGAGCATCACGCCGGGGATGCCGCTCAGCGCCTGGGCGATCACCGCTTCGGCCGGCGAGCGCTTCGGGAGCGCCGGGGCGGTGGGCACGTCGTAGGCGTCGAAGGCGAAGTCGACGGCCTGGCCGATCTGCCGGTGCGGGAGGTTGCCGTGGCCGACCGTGGCGCCCGGCTGGACCGCTTCGGCGAGCGGCCCGACGAGGCCGGCCGCGGCAGGTCGACCTGATGGTCGCGACGTCCCCAACGGCATGCCCACGATGGTGGCACGCCACCCGGCGCAACGTGAAGCCGGATGGCCGGGGGCGTCAGGCGGCGAGCGCGGCGAGCGCCGCGCCGGGCCGGCTCGGGGCCACCAAGCAGGCGGTGAGGTGGATCGCCGATCCGCGAGGCCGTTGCGGCGTGCCGGCGAAGATCGCCGTCACGGCATGGTGCAGGCGGACTTCGATCAGGTGCCCGGCCGCCGGGCCCGACAGGTCGGCCGCCTCGGTGTCGGCGGGGGCGAGCACGACGCCGGCGACGTCGGCGCGCGGGAGCATCACCGTCTCGGCCAGCACGAGGTGGTCGTGGAGCACCAGCCCGGCCGGGACGACCACCAGCCAGCGTCGGGCGAGCCGATGCCAGCGCGGCCAGGCGAACGCCGCCGTGGCAGCGCCGAGCAGCAGCGCTGCGGTGCCGACCACCCAGCGCTCGGCGGCCAGCAGGGCGACGCCGCCCACCAGCCCGGACGCGGCGAGCAACCACGCCACACACGCCGCCAGCAGGAACGCCGGCGGCGGGCGCAACGGGAAGCGCCGCTCGTGGCCGTACGCGGAGGCTTGCGCGTAGGCGTGGCCGAACTCGGCCGAGCCGACCGCGAC
>JAEZFY010000328.1 GCA_023417265.1 Actinomycetes bacterium
GTGCCGGGCCGGGCGTCGATGCGCTCGACCTCGGGGCCCTCGGCGAGCAGGACGGTGCCGAAGTCGACGTACAGGCAGCGTGCGCCGCCGCTCGCCGCGGCACCCGAGCCGGGGACCGCGGCGGCGACGAAGCCGGCGGTGAGGGCCCGGTACCAGGCCACGTCGTCGCACACCCAGACGACGTTGTCGCCGGTGATCAGGCCATCGAGCGCGGCGTCGAGCGTCGCGAACCCGGTCGTGATCGGTCGCACCCGGTCACGTTAGCGCTGCTTACGCCGCGTCAGCGGAGGAACAGCCGGTAGGCGGGATTGGCGGTCTCTTCGGCGAACGGGTAGTGGAGCGCTTCGAGGAACGTCGCAAACGCCTCGTCGTCGCCGGGCGGCACCTGGAAGCCCACCAGCACGCGCCCGTAGTCGGCACCCTGATTGCGGTAGTGGAACAGGCTGATGTTCCAGCTCGGCCGCATGTGGGTGAGGAACCGCCCCAGCGCGCCCGGCCGCTCGGGGAACACGAAACGGTACAGGCGCTCGTCCGACGCCAGCGCGGTGCGACCGCCCACCATGTGGCGCACGTGCGCCTTGGCGAGCTCGTCGTGGGTCAGGTCGAGCGTGGCGAACCCGGCCCGGGCGAATTCGGCGGCCACCTCGGACGAGCGGTGGCGTTCGCTCGCCAGCCCGACGAACACGTGCGCCTCGGCGCCCTCGGCGATCCGGTAGTTGAACTCGGTCACCGCCCGCGGCCCGATCAGCTCGGCGAACCGGCGGAAGCTCCCGCGCGCCTCGGGAATCGTCACGGCGAACAGCGACTCGTGCTCCTCGGCCCGCTCGGCGACGAAGCGCAGCCGGTCGAAGTTGACGTTGGCCCCGCTCATCACGGCCACGCAGGTGCCCCCGACCGCACCCGCGGCACTCGCCTGCTTGAGCCCGGCGAGCGCTAACGCACCGGCCGGCTCGACGACCGCCCGGGTGTCGTCGAAGATGTCCTTGATCGCCGCGCACACCTCGTCGGTGTCGACGACGACGAACCCGTCGACGAGCTCGCGCGCGAGCCGCAGCGTCTCGGCGCCGACCGCCTTGACGGCCGTACCGTCGCTGAACAACCCGACCTCGCTGAGCTCGACCGCCGTCCCCGCCGCCACCGAGCGCGCCATCGCATCGGAGTCCTCGGTCTGCACGCCGATCACGCGGATGTCGGGCCGCACCGCCTTGACGTAGGCGGCGATCCCGGCGATCAGCCCGCCCCCGCCGACCGGGACGAACACGGCGTCGAGCGGGCCGCTGTGCTGGCGCAGGATCTCCATCCCCGCCGTGCCCTGCCCGGCGATCACGAGCGGGTCGTCGAACGGGTGCACGAACGTCGCCCCGTCGGCCTGCTGGAGCGCGAGCGCATGCTCGTAGGCCTCGCTGTAGCTGTCGCCATGGAGCACGATCCGGGCGCCGAGCGCGGCAACCGCGTCGACCTTCAGGCGCGGCGCGGTCGTCGGCATCACGATCGTGGCCACGCACCCAAGATGATGCGCCGAACGGGCCACCCCCTGGGCGTGGTTGCCTGCCGACGCGCAGATCACGCCGCGGGCGCGTTCGTCGGGCGTCAGCGCGGCGAGTTTGTTGTGGGCGCCACGCACCTTGAAGCTGAAGCCGGGCTGGCTGTCCTCGCGCTTGAGCAGCACCGACCGGCCGAGCCGGGTCGACAGGCGCGGCGCCAGATCGAGCGGCGTCTCGCGCGCCACCTCGTACACCCGCGACGTGAGGATCGCCCGCAGGTAGTGGTCGAGATCCGGCCCGGTCACGTGCGGAGGCTAGAGCCGCAAGGCGCGCACGAGCGGCATCAGATCGAGGTCGTCGAGCGCCGGCAGGTGCACGTCGACGGCGTCGTGGAGCAGGTTCTGCCAGAACGTGTGCCGGAAGAAGTGGCGGCCTTCGCGGACGACGTAGTTGAGGAGGAAGAACCGGTACGCCTCCTTCAGGAACAGCACCTCGGGCGCGGTGAGCGGGAACACCGCGTGGTACGCCCGCAGGAAGGCGACGAAGCGCGGTTCGAGGAGGGTGTGCGAGCCGTACGTGAAATGGCTGCGGTCACCGGTGCGCGACGACACGCGCGACAGGAAGTAGAAGTCGAGCAGCCGCGACTCGATGCGGAACCAGTCGTAGTCCCACCGGCTGAACAGCCGGAAGTCGGCGCTCGTGTCGGGGTCGGCCCCCTCGGCGAACTGCACCGAGAAGTTGCCGAGGTTCCAATCGATCAGCACCGGGATCTTCGGCCAGTAGTCGTATCCCGAGTCGTGGATCGCCATCAGGAACCGGTGCGTGTGCCGGCGCACGAGCGCGATTCGGCTGGCATCGAGCCCGAACTGGTCGGTGGCGTTCGGGGCACCGAGGCTGTCGTAGAGGTTGACCGCATCGGACTTGGCGGTCTTCGACGGCGGCGGTACGAACCTGGCGATCGAGTCACAGGCCTTGTGAAAGCGCGCCAGCTCGGCACCGAGCTGGGCGACCTGTGGGGCCGACAGCCGGCGCGGCAGCGGCGACCGCAACCCGACCTCGTGGTAGAACACCGCCCACGTCGAGCCGTCGTACCAGATGAACGGCTTGCCGTCGCGGGTGAGCGACTCGGCCAGCAGGCCGTGGTAGGGCCCGTCGGCGAGCAGCTCGGTCACCCGGTGCAGCCGCTCGTGGTCCTCGGCGAACAGGAAGAACGAGCCGTAGTTGGACGACTTGGCGAACACCCGCCCGCCGTCGTCGAGCGACAGCCGGTACACCCGGTTGGTCGACACCATCGCGCTCAGTTCCTCGACGGCGACGATCGCCCGCGGATCGCCGTAGGCCTCCCAGGCGGCCGTCACCGCCGCCCGATGCCGCGCCTCCACATCCACGCCACGAGCCTGGCACAACCCCGACCTCGTGAGGAGTTCGCGCCGTCGGCGCACCAACGTCGCACGAGGTCGTCGGGGGGGTGGCCTCGGGGGG
>JAEZFY010000342.1 GCA_023417265.1 Actinomycetes bacterium
CGATCCGCTCGGGATCGTCGACGAACTCGGCGAGCCGGTCCATCAGCTCGTACCAGGCGCCGGCGGCGCGGCGGGCCGGGTCGGTGGCGGCGCGGCGGCGCTGTGTGCGACGGCGCTTGAGCACCACGATCACGAGCGTAGCGATGGCGAGCAGGAGCAGCGGTGAGGCCGCGGCGACGCCGATCAGCACGGCGCGCACGGGGAACCCGCCGCCCGCGTCGGGTTCGTCCTGCTCTTCCTCGGTCTCCTCTTCGTCGAGCTCGTTGTCGAGGTCGAGGTCGGGTGGCAGCACCGGCGGCGGTGGGTCGGGCGGTGGGTTGGGTACGGCGACCTCGCGTTCGGTGCGTCCGACCGGGGCGTCCTCCGGCAGCCGGTCGCGCGGCGGGGTGACGTCGAACGGCACCCAGCCCAAGCCGTCGAAGCGGACCTCGATCCACGCGGTGATGTCGTCGGCGAGGTACGTGACGGTGGCCGTCCCCTTGTCGGTCTTGGTGCGTTCGGCGAGCTCGTCGACGGGCACCCGGAACCCGACCACGACGCGCGTCGGTAGGCCCTCGCTACGGGCGAGCAGGGCGGCCGTTGCGGCGTACTGCTCCTCGAAGCCGACGATCCGCTCGGGATCGTCGACGAACTCGGCGAGCCGTCCGAGGTGGTGGCCGGGGCGGGCGGTCGGCGAGTCGGCGCGGCTGTCGTAGGCGCCGGTGTCGACGAGCCGCGAGCGGATCGCTTCGACCTGCTCCCAGCCCACGTCGGCACCCTCGAGCACGTCGCCGGCGAACGCGCGCAGCTGCGGGACGGCGAACTCGTAGGCCTCGATCGGGGTGACGTCGGCGCCGGCGAGCTCGGCCTGACCCACCGGCGGCGGCACGGCGGCGACGATCTCGTAGCGCAGCCCGGGGGATGGGCCGTCCGGTGCCAGGGCGAGCGTGCCGGTGGCGGCGTTGAACCGCACGTCGAGGCGCTGCTGGCTGGCGAGCGACACGGGCCAGCCGGGAACCGGCAGCCACACCGGATCGAACTCGCCGCCGGCGAGCTGGTCGAGCGCCTCGATCTCGATCGTCGCGGCAACGCGTTGCCACCCGTCGACGCTGCCGTTGGTCGGCCGCGGGAACGCCGTGTCGATCGGTCGGAACTGGGCCGGCCCGGCGCCCTCGTCGGCCACCAACCAGTGTTCCCCGTTGAAGTTGTCGAGGACGGCCAACGTCACCCGCCCGAGCGGTTCGGCCGCGCTGACGCGGAACACCACCTGATCGGCGTGGGCTTCCTGCAGGCCGGTCTTGATCTGTCCGAGCGGGGTCGGCTCGTCGAGCGGATCGAACGGCGGGGTCTGGAAACGGCGCAGGTCGAAGCGCTCGTGCGCCTCGGCGTTGGGAACGTGCGGACCGACGAGCACGGCGGCAAGGGCGATCGCGGCGGCCATGACGGCGGCTCCGCCGACCCGCACGGCCGGGCGTTCGTGCCACGCCGCGAGGGTCGCATCGCCCGGCTCGCCGTCCGGGTCGGCACCGAGCTCGCCGGCGGGCCGTTGCTGTTGCAGGAACCCGAGCAACAGCGCGCCACCGGCGAGCGCAGCTCCTTGGGCGAGCGCGACGCGGCGGTGCTCGACGGTGATCAGCGTCGCCAGCACGAGGCCGGCCACGGGGCCGACCACCGGCCACCCCGCGGCGCGCTCGGCGCGCAACAGCTCGCTGCCGATCAGCGCCGCCAGCCACGCCACGGTGTACGGCAGGATCCGGTACTCACCGACCAGCGCGGCGGGCGGCACCGATGACAGCACTTGCGCCCAGCCGTTGACGAGGCCGCTCGCGAACGTGCGGTACGCCCCTGGTGTCGGTACCCCCTCGGCGGCGATCGCGCCGAGCATGGCAAAGCCGACGAGTGAGACGAGCACCGACTCGGCCACCGGGAGGCGCACCGAGCGGGCGACATACGAAACCGTTGCCGCGGCGACCGCGCCGATCAGCGCAGCCGGGACGAACGTCCAGTCCGGGAACACGCCGCGGAAGCCGCGCGCGGCGACGGCCGCCCGGGCGGCGCCCGTGACCGCGGGGGCCACCGGGGCGGGGCGGCACCGGGGTGGGCGGGTGGCGCCGGGGTCGCTCACGTCACCAGGCCCTGCCATGCGTTGACGAACCCCGACCGGGTGTCGGTGTCGATCAGGCGGGCACCGGGCAACACCTCGCGCGCGGTCTGCCCGGTGGGCCACACGCGCACGACGATGATGCGCGCCCGGCGCCGCAGCTGGGTGACGAACCCGAGCAGTTCGACCGCGGGGGTGCCCCCGGTGACGAGCGCCACCGCCGACACGCCGCGGTCGGCCCGCAGCATCGTCAGCGCGGTGGCCGTGGCGTCGTCGTCAGGTACGCCGGGCGTGGTGCGCCGCCCGGGTGACGCCTGCTCGAGTACGGCGAGCCGGTCGAGCAGGTCGTCGCGCGTTCCCGGTGCGCCACGGCCGAGCAGTGGGCCCGACGGTGTCCACACGGTGGCCGGTTCGCGCTGGGCAAGAGCCGACACGGCCATCGAGGCGGCGATCTCGATCGCGACCTCGAACTCGTCGGGGCCCAACGCGGTGGGGCGGGTGTCGAGCACGATGCCGAGGTGCGGCCGGCGGTTGTCGACGTAGTGGCGCACCATCGGGGTCTGGTCGGTGGAACGGGCCGTCGACATCCAATGGATGTGGCGGAAGTCGTCACCGGGCTGGTACTCGCGTAGCGAGTGGAAGGCGACGTCGCCGATCGGTGACGTGTCGGTGGTGGGGCCTTCGAGGTCTTTGGCGAACCCGACCGGGAGGGCGGCGAGCGCTTCGTACCGGGGGTGCACCCACAGCACGTCGGTGCCGGTGTGGCGCACCTCGCGGCGCAGCAGGTGCAGGGGATCGGTGCGGGCCAGCACGGCCGGCCCGACGTCGAAGCGCCCGCGCCGGCGTGTCGGCAGCGGATACTCGATGCGATGGCTCGCCCCGCCCGCCAGTCGCGGTACACGCAGCTGGCGATGCTGCTCGCCGCGGCCGGTACCCGAGAAGCGGTCTTCCAGCGCCCGCGGACGCAGCGCCGTCTGACGCGGGTTGCGGACGTCGATCACGGCCGCCGCCGGGTCGCCCACGCGCACCCGTTCGGCACTGAGGCCGCGGTCGACGTCGAGGCGCATGCGCCCGATCACGAACGGCGCCGCGGCGAGCAGCGCCAGCGCGCAGGCGCGCACGTTCGTCACCGCCGACGACGTCAAGTCGGTCGCCC